>NZ_JBAUSA010000535.1:0-3087 GCF_049581465.1 Caballeronia sp.
GACGCGTCACAACCGGCAGCAAAGCAACGCGTGAAAGGCACAACTGTGAAAGATGACTGGGCGCAGCCTGGATGATCTCCGGCAATAACGCGCGACTTATAGCCTCTTTCTTCGCTCGTCTCTTTAGCGTGTTTCCCTGGCAGATCATGACTAAATTCATAACCGGCAGCACCGGCTTCATCCCGCCCGACTACGACTCAATCCGCCAATCGTCGCCGGTTGATAAGAAGCGAATTCGAGCATCATTCCTCGCCCCTCGGCATGGCGATCAAGCAGGCAATGATCACGTCCACCCAGACAATCGAGCGCCGCTTCGATCGGGTGCGGGTTGCGATGCGCTACCCCCTTCGGGTGCGATCGACGCGTGGGCTACCGCTCGGCGCTTTCTTGTCGAGGCTACTTGATGAATTTCCAATATCTGCTTACTGGCTATGACCCACTAACAAAGACGCTTCGCCGGTTTTGGGTCTCTGCGAATGCGTTGGACGGCATACCCGATGCGCAAAAACGAGCGTTTATAGAAATTCCCGTGAACGATCAAAACCCGCTTGATGACGAAGCCGCGCGGCGACTGGGCGGAACAATCTTGATGTCGCTTGTTCCCCAATTTCCTGAGTTGCGCCCGCTCACCCTGATTACGGATGGACAAGGGCACAAGATAATGGACTTGACGGACGGCGGAAAGAAATCGCCTTTTGGCGACTAGTCGGTAAGCATCAACCCAGCATTGACTCCGACCTCTAACCCCAGAACCAGGCAACCCGGCACCCATCCCGACCCAACCGCCAGCAACCCTCAATGATATCGACCAGCCATCACATCAAGCCCCACCGGCTTGATCCTGTCAGCTTGCCCCGCACATCCAAACGCCTCGAACCGCGCGACGCATAAATCCCTCGCCGCAGCCGTCGCTGCCTTCAACGCATGACGTGGATCGAACTCACCCTTTGCCATTGCCAGCGACCTTCGCATGGCGCCAGTCATTGCCAGCCTGATATCCGTATCGATATTTACCTTGCGCACGCCATTCGCAATTCCACGCTGAATCTCCTCCACCGGAACACCGTAAGTCACAGGCATCTCACCACCATGCTCACGAATGATGGCCAGCCACTCCTGCGGCACCGAAGACGATCCATGCATCACTAAATGCGTTTCCGGAATCATCTGGTGAATCGCCACTATCCGGTCAATCGCCAGAATCTCGCCATCCGGTTGACGACTGAACTTATAAGCCCCATGCGACGTACCAATGGCTATCGCAAGGGCATCCACCCCCGTCGCCTCGACAAACGCCCTCGCCTGCTCAGGGTCGGTCAACAAATCATCACGCGATAACCTGCCCTGCGCACCCACGCCATCTTCCTGACCCGCTTCGCCGGTTTCGAGCGAGCCGAGACATCCCAACTCTCCCTCAACCGATACCCCCACCGCGTGCGCAGCCTCGACCACCTGCCGGCTCACCTCCACGTTGTAGGCGTAATCGGCAGGCGTCTTCTGATCAGGCATCAACGAGCCATCCATCATCACGGACGTGAAGCCCGAGCGGATCGCCTGCTGGCATACCGACGGACTCGCGCCGTGATCCTGATGCAGCACAACCGGCAGGTCAGGATGCGCTTCTAGCGCAGCCAGCACGAGATGCCGCAGGTACGGCTCCCCGGCATATTTGCGCGCACCCGCGGACGCCTGCAGAATCACCGGACTGCGAGTTGCTTGCGCAGCCTGCATGATTGACTGGATCTGCTCCATGTTGTTCACGTTAAACGCGGGTACTCCATAACCTTGCTCGGCTGCATGATCAAGTAACTGACGCAATGCGATAAATGGCATTTCGGACTCCGATATATTCAGGTCGTAAATAACTCATTGGAAACTGATGCGTTCAGCAAGCAACCCTGCTTGCCTCCTTGACCACGCCCGCAACCGTCAGCCCGAAATGCTCGAACAACGCTTCAGCCGGCGCAGATTCGCCAAAGCAATCGATTCCGACTACACCGCCTTCCAGTCCCACATACTGGCGCCAGAACGCACTCACCCCCGCTTCAACGGCAACACGCGGCACGTCCCGCGGTAGCACCCGGTCGCGCCATGCCCGCGACTGACGGTCGAACACGGTGGTAGATGGCATCGACACCACCCGGGCAAGCACTCCCTGCGCACGCAGTGGCTCAACCGCCGCCAGAGCAAGGGCGACCTCAGACCCCGTCGCGATCAGCACCACGCGCTTCGACACGCGACCGGCAGGATCGGGCCAGTCGCGCAGTACATACCCGCCGTTTGCAATTGCATCGATCTGATCTTCGTCGCGCGAAACGAATGGCAAGGCCTGCCGGCTCAGCAACAAACAAGAGGGACGATCACGGTCGACCGCGCACACCCATGCTTGCGCCGTCTCCACCGTGTCGCACGGGCGCCAGACATCGAGACCGGGAATCATCCGAAGACTGGCTGCATGCTCTATGGACTGATGCGTCGGGCCATCCTCGCCAAGTCCAATGGAGTCGTGCGTAAACACAAACACCGTGCGGACCTTCATCAGCGCAGCCATGCGCAACGCATTGCGCGAGTAGTCGGAGAACGTGAGGAAAGTGCCGCCAAACGGCAGATATCCGCGATGCAGCGCGATACCGTTAAGCGCCGCGCTCATACCGAATTCACGCACGCCGAAATGCACATAGTTGCCGGCTTGAAGACCAGCTTGAAGACCGTCACGCCGCCCAAGCACCGTGACGGCTTCCTTCCAGCGCGTGAGGTTCGAACCGGTCAGGTCCGCCGATCCTCCCAGCAATTCGGGCAACGCCCGAGCCAGCCCCTCTATAGCCTGCTGCGATGCCTTACGCGTCGCTATCGACTGACCCGCGCGGTTGGCATCCTGAACAAGCCCCGACGCAGCCGAACGCCAGTGCACGGGCAGCGCTCCACGCGCGCGCCGTTCGAACTCCGCCGCTTCGCGCGGGAACTGCCGCCGGTACGCAGCGAAGCGAACAGTCCAGTCCGCCTCAACAGTCTGGCCGCGCTCACGAGCGTCCCACAAACTCCGGATCTCCGCCGGGATCTCGAAGGGCAGATAAGGCCAGTCAAGCG
>NZ_JBAUSA010000536.1:0-4212 GCF_049581465.1 Caballeronia sp.
GGAAGGCGTCGCGCGGTCGTATTTGAAGATCAACGGTTCTTGGGCCGATCACGTGATTACCTCGCTGCTCAATCCAGACGATCTGGGTTAAGAAGAGCGCGCGTTCGTCCGTGGCATTGGATGCTAGCTTCGCGTCGTCACCGCGAACAGGCGACGCCATCGCGATGGTCGTGTGGCATATCACGGGGGATGACAGTGCAAGGGCCAATATTTTCAGATGATGCATCGGTCGGCGCGTCATTCGCCCGCATCCGCCCCCTATTATTGTCGTTTTAGGAACAGTGAATTCGTAAATTAGGTATTTACCCTAATAGTCCATCCTCATAGACTCTCTTCACCGCTGCAAACAAACCTGTCTGCAGGCCGAAAAAGAACAATCTCTGGGATAACAATCATGAAATCACTCATTCAAGCCGTTGTCATTGCCGCTACTCTTGCTGCTCCCGTTGCCGTTTTCGCCCAGTCGAACCAACCGTTGACCCGTGCGCAAGTCAACGAGCAACTGGTTCAAATCGAAAAAGCTGGCTACAACCCGGCTAGGAACAACCCCAACGAATACCCGTCGAACATCCAGGCTGCTGAAGCTCGTGTTGCTGCCCAGAACACCGCAGTGGGTGGTGTCGCTGCGGGTTCGTCGCAACAGGGTTCAGCAGCAGTAGCTCAGTAAGTCATCGCGCTGACAGGCTGTTTGTTCGCTGGAGCGCGTGAATTTGCTGCGTTTGGCCGCTGTATATCATTGCCCCGCGATCGAGATTTTGCCTCGATCTCGGGGCTTTGTTCTTATCAGAACCTTCGCCCCCGGGTTCTCGGTGGCTTCGTCTAGCCCTAATTGGCCGGGCGCTTGTTCCCTCGCATTTTCGAATCACCTGCCTAGCCAGAGTAGCCGCTTGGCCGCTCAACGATGTCGACTGGCTCCAATTGCGGCGGGACTATCTCGTTGACCTGAAGCGGTGGCCTATACGTCCGGTTTCTAACCGCTTATCGTGAGGTCGGGATTTTCCCTCACGATCTTCAGCAGGAAGTCCATGACTGCCCGTACTTGCGGCGAACGGCGCAGGTCCCGATGAATAGCCATCCAGATGTCTCGCGAAAACGGTTCGCCGTCGTACGCGACGCGTTGCAGCTTCGCATCGGTATCTGCCAGGAAACCTGGTAGGCCAGCCACGCCGGCGCCTGCTTGAGCCGCTGCCAGATGCCCGTTGATATCGCTGATTTCGCAAGCGATGGGTCTCCCCTTGGCAACGCTCATCAACCACTTCTGCTGCGGCGTGTCCGCGAACCCTGCATCGTAGGCGATGAACTCCCAGGCAGACGGATTGTGCAGGTGCGGATAGTCCCTGCTCGCGTATAGATCGAACGACATCCGCCCTAACTTGCGCACGACGCTGGTCACTTCCTCAGGCCGAACCAGTCTTAGGGCGACATCCGCCTCCCTTCGACTGAGTGAAACCTGTCGCGCCTCGCTGGAAACAGACAACTGCACGCCGGGATGTGTGCGCCGAAAGTCCGCGAGGTGCTTCACCAGAAAATTGGCCACTAGCACCGGCGGTGCGCTCAACGTGACCGTGCCGCTTAGCGGGGAACGGCTGGCGTCCAGGAATCGCTCGATCGCGTACGCGTCTTCTTCCATTCCTTGAGCCAGTTCGAACACACGCTGGCCAACCGGAGTGAGCTTGCAAGCCCTCGGCAGACGCTCGATCAAGCGGGTCTTGATTTCGTCCTCCAGTGCGCTCAGGCGTCGGCTCACCGTCGCGTGATCAACCTTCAGGCTGCGAGCGGCACCCGACAACGTGCCAATGCGGGCTACCGCCAGGAAATGACGAATGTTTTCCCAATCGAGCATCGGTGCATTTTCTCAAGGGTGGTTTGCGGTAATGTGGAATGTTCGCGCAGAGCCAGTATGCCTAACATCGGAACCTCTTCAGCCGATAAGGTGTGTTCCCGATGAACCTGTCCATGAGCCGCGATCAACGCGGTACCGTCGCCGGTGCAGGCCTGGGCTTTGTCGTCGTTTTGCTTGATGTCAGCGTGGTCAATGTCGCGCTGTCCCAGCCTTCGTCCACAAGCTGATCGCCCAAGTTGCAAAGCTCCGTCTCTGCTCCATGAGAGCGCTACGCAATACCGCAACGTCGTTTGATCCAGTGGTGTGTTCTCCTATTCAATCAAAATCATCAGTAGTGGTAGCGGCACGAGATGACGTTAATCTGCGCATCCGTAATCTCATAGACCAGACGATTGGTTTCGTCGATGCGTCGCGACCAAAAACCTGTCAAATTCGCCTTCAGCGGTTCGGGTTTTCCTATACCCTCGAACGGCGCTCGTTGAGTATCTTTGACGAGCTGATTGATTCGCTTAAGTGCCTTCTTATCTTGCCCCTGCCAATAGACATAGTCGTCCGATGCTTCGGCAGTCCACATGATGTTCAACGTGCTCATGCGCCAGCATCATCCAGCTTGTGTGACTTGACCTTGCCAGCACGCAGTTGCTTGATAGGCCGCTCAAGATGAGCGACGTTCGCTGGTGAGCGCAACAGATAAACCGTCTCCATCAAACTGTCGTAATGCTCCTGCGACATGACAATCGCATTTGGGCGCATTGCGGCGAGTGATAAGCGTAACCTCGACGTCATCAACGACGTTATCGATCACCTGCTTAAGGTTGGCGCGCGCGTCGCTGAAAGGGATTGTGCGCATTTGTTCTCCTTGGCTTGCACCTGTACAGAATAACGCTCAGGTGTAACACGCCGATCAAACATGTACAACTGTCTGTACATGCGCGTTTTACCGATGCCTGAAATCGCATGGAAGGGCGTGAGTTCGCCGAGGAGAAACAAGAAAACGTCGTCCACGCGTTCAAGTCGAATCCGCCTCAGGATATGTTGATAGCGCGTGTGGTCGAAATGGACTGGTCGTGAGAGGCACGGAGGCGGCATGCTCGGGGTGGCGGTATTCGGGTTTTTCGTACGCAACACCCGTCCCGATGCATTTATGCAAGGTATGCATCTTTGCGGAAGAACCCAGCCAGTGCTCGCTCCGGCACGAGCCCTTCAAGCGCTCTGCAGAATGGCCATCGCCTTTTCGGCATCGTCCAGGGAGTCAACCGCGAGATAAGCGATGAACTGTGTGCCAAGGACAGCGGCGGAAACGCCGCGGAGGTTGATCTCCCCATCTGCCAGCATCTGGCTCAATTGCGCGATGATCCCCAACTGGTCCAGACCCATTACACGGACGGAGTGAAGGCTCGGGGTGAGGTTGAACCCCACCTGTTTCGCTGCATTGATCTCGCCGTCTCCCTGCAGCGGTGCGACAAACACGACCCCCGCGCCCGATGCTTCCGGCGTGCGACGTGCGACGACGAACTGCAAGTCTGCGCCAGCATCCCGCAAAGCGCTTAATACTTGCGCAAGCCCACCCGGTTTGTCCTCGATGGTGGCAGCCCAGACATCGACGCGTTCTACGCTCAGTTCCATGGCAGTCCCTCCCGCCTGATGCATCGTCCACTAAAATCTACTCCACCAACGGCACGCGAGCAAGGCCGGCAGCGTGGCGCGCGCCAATTGGGCGGTCCGCTCGTGTCATCATAGTTGCCGCTTAACCGGAGCAAGCGCATTGGACGAGCCCTCCGCCGATCAAATAAGGCTTCCGGCGCCCGCCGTCACTTCAGTCGCCAAGGACTTCACACTGATGCCCTCTACCGTGCGCAACTCGCTCGTCTGGATCTTCGAAGCATTCGAGCGAGATTCAACCTACACCGCCAAGCGGATGTTCGGCTGCGATGCCGCCTATATCGACGGCCTGTTGTGTCTGGTTGCGGCCGATCGCGACGAGCCGTGGAACGGCTTGCTGGTGTGTACATCGCAAGAGCGCCATGCCGCGCTCATCGACGAAATGCCCAGTTTGCAGCCGCATCCGGTACTAGGGAAATGGCTTTACGTGTCGCAAGACGATCCCGCATTCGAAACCATCGCGCAAAGGATGACGGCCCTCGTGCTGGCGCGCGACCGGCGCGTGGGTGTTGAGCCAAAGCCACGGCGACGGGGTGGTAAATCGACGCTGCCACTGGCATAAGGCATTGATGCGACGGACCGCGCTTCAGCGATCATCGTCCCAAATCGACGAAGGATGCCGGCACAGCGCCCGCACATCGAGCGTCATATAAGGAAACAACGGCAACTGCATCAGCAGGTCATTCAGGTGCTGGGGGCTTTCAACG
>NZ_JBAUSA010000537.1:0-3651 GCF_049581465.1 Caballeronia sp.
ACTGGAACGTCGTATGCGGTACGCAGTGAGCCGAAATATGTCAGTGGCACTGACCCAACGGGCCCAGCGAACGCCAAAACGTAACACACTGGGAATGCCAGAAACCCTCCCGACGCATGAATCAACCGCCAGCGCCGGATCGCACACTGAACCGCGCGGCATGTCATTCGAACGCTTTACCCGTTTCCCCAAAGAAGGAGCCCGACCATGATGAAGAACCAACTCGCCGGCTTGATGAAGCAAGCTCAGCAAATGCAGGACAACATGAAGAAGATGCAGGACGAACTCGCCCTCATCGAAGTGGAAGGCCAATCGGGCGCGGGCCTCGTGAAAGTGACGATGACCTGCAAGAACGACGTGCGCCGGGTATCGATCGATCCGAGCCTGCTCGCAGACGACAAGGACATGCTGGAAGACCTCGTCGCCGCCGCGTTCAACGACGCTGTGCGTAAAGCCGAAGCGACTTCGCAGCAAAAAATGAGCGGCATGACGGCCGGCATGCCAATGCCGCCGGGTTTCAAGCTGCCGTTCTAAGCACGATAAACAAGAAAAGAGAGCACACGGCCATCGCATGAAACAGCCATCTGCCTTGTCGGCACTCGTCGAAGCGTTGCGCGCGCTGCCGGGCGTCGGTCCGAAATCGGCGCAGCGCATGGCTTATCACCTGATGCAGCACGATCGTCCTGGTGCAGAAAAGCTGGGCCGTTCGCTGATATTCGCGACGGAGCATCTGAAGCATTGCGACAAGTGCAACACGTTCACGGAAGCCGATCTCTGCGAAGTGTGCATCGATCCCGAGCGCGATCCCGCGCTGCTGTGCGTGGTTGAAACGCCCGCCGACCAGATCATGCTTGAGCAGACGCTGACTTATCGCGGATTGTATTTCGTGCTGATGGGGCGACTGAGTCCGCTCGATGGTATCGGCCCGAAGGAGATTCATTTCGACAGGCTGATCCAGCGCGCGACGGACGGACTCGTGACGGAAATCGTGCTGGCGACCAACTTCACGAACGAGGGCGAAGCGACCGCGCATTATCTGGCTCAGACGCTTAAGGCGAAGGGCCTGAAAGTGACACGGCTTGCTCGCGGTGTCCCCGTTGGCGGTGAACTTGAATATGTGGACGCCGGCACGATCGCCCGGGCGATGCTGGATCGGCGCTCGGTTTGAACGAAGTCGAAGGTACGAAAATGACCGAAGCAGAAGCACTGGCGCTCGCCACGCACCGGCACTACAAGGGCGGGCTGTATCGTGTAATCGGCGTCGCGCGGCACTCGGAGACGGAAGAACCAATGATCGTCTACGAGCACCTGTGGCCGCACGAATACGGCTTGTGGGTGCGTCCCGCAGAAATGTTCAACGACACGCTCGCCGACGGTTCGCCGCGATTCAAGGCGCTTGAGATTCCGCTGTAATCGCGCGTTGAATTCACCAAGAGAATGGGAGGCAGGATGAGCGCATCTACAGGACCGCTCGCCGGTGTCAAGGTCCTCGAACTCGGCACGCTGATCGCCGGGCCGTTCGCCGCGCGTTTCATGGGCGAGTTCGGCGCCGACGTGATCAAGATCGAAGATCCGAATGGCGGCGATCCGCTGCGCAAATGGCGCAAGCTCTATCCGGAAGTCGGCGGAACGTCGCTCTGGTGGGCCGTCCAGGCGCGCAACAAGAAATCGGTAACCGTCAATCTGAAGGCCGAAGAGGGCAAGGAGATCGTGCGGCGGCTGGCGAAGGAAGCCGATATCGTCGTGGAGAATTTTCGCCCAGGCCTGCTCGAAAAACTCGGGCTCGGCTATGAGGTTCTCGCGGCCGAGAACCCCGGCCTTGTCATGGTGCGTCTCTCGGGATATGGGCAGACGGGGCCGTATCGTGATCGGCCAGGCTTTGGTGCGATAGCGGAATCGATGGGCGGGCTGCGTCACATCACGGGCTATCCCGATCTGCCGCCGCCGCGAATCGGCATTTCCATCGGCGACTCGATTGCGGCGCTTCACGGCGTAATCGGCGCATTGATGGCGCTGCATCATCGCAAGGTGAACGGCGGAAAAGGCCAGGTGGTCGATGTCGCGCTCTACGAAGCCGTCTTCAACATGATGGAAAGCGTGGTGCCGGAGTACGGCGTGTACGGCATGGTACGCGAGCGTACGGGTGCGTCGCTGCCCGGCATCGTGCCCTCGAATACGTATCCGTGCCGGGACGGCAGTATCGTGATCGGCGGCAACAGCGACCCGATTTTCAAGCGGCTAATGCTGGCGATACAACGCGAGGACCTGGCCAACGATCCCACGCTCGCGTCAAACGACGGTCGCGTGCCGCGTACGCAGGAAATCGACGACGCGATCCGCGTGTGGCTGTGTACGCGCTCCATCGACGAAGCGCTTGCCGTACTCAACGCCGCCGACGTACCGGCTGGCCGAATCTATAGCGTGGCCGACATGTTCACCGATCCTCAGTATCTCGCGCGCCAGATGCTGCAGCGTTTTCCTTGGGTAGACGGCCGTGAGATTACGCTGCCCAACGTGACGCCAAAGATGTCCGAGACGCCTGGTGCAACGCGCTGGCTCGGCCCGCAACTGGGTGAACACACCGACGAAGTCCTGCAATCGCTCGGGTATGAGCCTGACGAGATCGCGCGGTTGCGGGCCAGCAAAGCCGTTTGAGCTTTTGATCTTTCATGCGCGAGCGATACCGACAGGCCTTGAGCAAACGCTTCACGCCTGCTCCGCGGATGCTTGGGCCTCAAGGCTCAATCACAATCTTCCCCGATACCCGGCGGTTTGCCATATCGTTCAAAGCTTCGGCGGTTCGATCAAGGGAATAACGCTTCGTAACGTGCGGCCGCAACCGGCCTTCCTTGATCCATCCGAATATCTGTTCGAACCCCGCGCGGGCAAGTTCAGGCTCGCGCTGGATATGTTGCCCCCAGAACACACCGACAATGCTCGCACCCTTGAGCAGCGCCAGGTTCAGTGGCAGTTTTGGAATCTCACCGTTCGCAAAGCCGACGACCAGGTAGCGCCCGCGCCATCCGATGCTTCGAAACGCGGGTTCCGCATACTCCCCGCCGACTGGATCGTAAATGACATCAGGCCCACGGCCGCCAGTCAATTCCTTAACGCGGTCGCGCAGGTTTTCGCTCGAATAGTCGATGGTGGCGTCCGCGCCGTGCTCCCTGCACAAAGCCAGCTTTTCAGCGCTCGATGCCGCCGCGATCACCCGCGCGCCCAGCGCCTTGCCGATCTCGACTGCCGCCAGTCCGACGCCGCCCGCCGCGCCAAGCACCAGCATGGTTTCACCCTTTAGAAGCGCACCCCGGTCGACGACCGCATGGTGCGACGTGCCATAAGCCAGCGTGATCGCGGCGGCGCTCGCGAAATCGATGGCATCGGGCAACGGCATGCATGCCGATTCGGCTGCGATGGCCTGCTCGGCAAATGCTCCTTGCGCCGTATAGGCCGCAACCCGCATGCCGACCTGAAGGTGCTTGACGTTTGCGCCCACTTCTCGGACCACGCCGGCGAATTCCGCTCCGGGCGTGAATGGCAGATCGGGTTTGGTCTGGTATTTGTTCTGAATCACGAGCACGTCTGGGAAATTCACGCTCGCCGCGTGCACGTCGATCACCACTTCGCCGGGACCGGGATGTAGGTCGGGCA
>NZ_JBAUSA010000538.1:0-1650 GCF_049581465.1 Caballeronia sp.
GCATTGACGCACGGACTGAATGATTTGCCCGAGGCCGATCCGGAAATACGCGCAACGCTGGATGCAGAAGCGGCGCGAGACGGATGGCCGTCGATGCATGCGCGGCTCATGTCTATTGATCCTGAAACAGCGGCGCGCCTGGCGCCGAATGATTCGCAGCGAATCCAGCGCGCGCTTGAGGTGTGGATGTTGAGCGGCCGCGCGATGTCGTCGATACTAAAAGACCCGAAAAACGTGCAAGAAAGCGCGCATGAATTTGTACCGATCGCGCTGGAGCCATCGGATAGAAGCGTGTTGCATGGTCGGATAGAAAGACGATTCGACCAGATGCTGGAGGCCGGATTTATTGGAGAAGTTGAGACACTCAGAGCGCGCGGCGATTTGAATAAAAGCATGCCATCGATGCGCTGCGTGGGGTACAGGCAAGCGTGGGAATACCTCGACGGCGAGACGGACTATAAGACGATGCGCGACAAAGGCGTATTCGCCACGCGACAGTTATGCAAGCGCCAGCTAACGTGGTTGAGAAGCATGGAAACGAGAACGATCGTGGACTGCGCGAAAGCGAATGCTACGGAAGAAGCGCTTAAGAAACTGGAAGAGGTACTGGCAGGGTAGTGTGAGCGGAGCGTGCCCAGTAGCGAGCACGCATCTGTCCGTCAACAAAGCCCGCCCCCTACAAAACCGCGCTAATAGAATCCCTCGTTGCGCGGGCAGCCTCTCCAGCGGCATGAGCAAAGTCATCCGCTTTAGAAGCATAGATAATCGCGCGAGAAGAATTAATCAGCATCCCTTTGCGTCCGGAAGAATCCCGCCCTGCGCGCACGGTCGCTTCGACATCGCCCCCTTGCGCCCCAATCCCCGGAATCAAAAGCGGCATGTCCCCAACAATAGACCGCACTACTTCAATCTCCCGCGGAAAGGTCGCGCCAACGACCAATGCCAACTGTCCGGAAGCATTCCACTTCTCCGCGGCCAACTGAGCAACGGCTTGATACAACGGCCGCCCGCCCACATCGAGAAACTGCAAATCCGATCCGCCCGGATTCGAGGTCCGGCACAGCACGATCACGCCCTTCCCCTGATGCTCCAGATAAGGCTGAATCGAATCGAACCCCATATAAGGATTAACCGTAACGGCATCGGCACGATAACGCTCGAAGGCCTCGCGGGCGTATTGCTCGGCAGTAGAACCGATATCCCCGCGCTTCGCGTCAAGCACCACGGGCAATCCCGGATGCTTCACATGAATGTGGTCGATGAGCGCCTCAAGCTGATCCTCCGCCCGATGCGCGGCGAAATAAGCGATCTGCGGCTTGAAAGAACAAACAAACGGCGCGGTCGCATCGACGATCTCGCGACAGAACTCAAAAATCTTGTCGGCGCGTCCATTCAACGCACCAGGAAACCGCGAAGGCTCCGGATCGAGCCCGACACATAACAGCGACTGAGTCCGCGTCCACGCGGCATTGAGCGAATCGATGAAAGACATGGGCATCCAGGGCAAAGGTGAATAAACTACCAACCCGCATTTTAGCGTGCGGCCGCGTGCGCCTTCGCTTTCTGCCCAGCCGCGTGCCTCGGCCGCCCACCACGCCGTTTCGCCTCGCCAGAACGTTCGACGGTAAAGCGAAACTCGCGCGTCAAGCT
>NZ_JBAUSA010000539.1:0-3248 GCF_049581465.1 Caballeronia sp.
GGCCGGCACACCGTGGCTCGTCGCCACGCCCTTGATGGCGGTGGCGGGGATGCTCGCGGGCGGCGTCTGGATCGGTGCGATTGGCGCCTTGCGGCAATGGCGCGGCGTCAACGAGACGATCAGCAGCCTGTTGATGTCGTACATCGCGATTGCCTTGTTCAAGCATCTGGTGGAGGGGCCGCTGCGCGATCCGGCGAGCCTGAACAAGCCGTCGACGCTGCCGGTGCCCGACGCGATGACCATCGGCTCGCTTCCGGGACTGGAAGTGCATTGGGGTTTGCTATGGGGCGTGCTTGCCTGTATTGCCGCGTGGGTGTTCGTCAAGCACAGCACCAAGGGCTTCGCGATGCGGGTGGTCGGCGGCAGTAACCGGGCCGCACGTCTGGTCGGTTTGCCGGTCGGGATGCTGGCGCTGGCTGCCTGTTCGATGGGCGGCGCCGCAGCGGGTCTTGCCGGCATGTTCGAAGTGGCCGCGGTCCAGGGCAGCGCGAATGCTTCGTTGCTGGCGGGCTATGGCTATAGCGGCATCCTGGTCGCATTCGCCGCTCGGCAGAACCCGTTGGCGATTGTGCTGTGTGCTGTGCTGATCGGCGGAATCGAAGCGAGCGGCAGTCTGCTGCAGCGCCACCTCGATCTGCCCGATGCAACCACGCTCGTGCTGCAAGGGTTGTTGTTTGCGAACCTGCTCGCATGGGAAGCGCTGGGCGGGCGCATCGTCGCATGGCGAGTGAAACTGCAGGCGCTGGCAGTGACCGACGAAGTGCCGGTGCAACTGGAGAAAACCCATGCCTGATATGCACTCGCCGATTGTGATCCTGTTGCTCTCGCTGCTGGCCGGCGCGATTCGCGTCAGCACGCCGTATCTGTTCGTGAGTCTTGGCGAGTGCCTGACGGAGAAGGGCGGCCGCGTAAATCTCGGGCTCGAAGGCATCCTCGTCTCCGGTGCGATGAGCGGCTATGCCGCCTCGTATCTGTCCGGCTCACCGTGGATCGGCGTACTGGCCGCAGGTGTCGTGGGCTTGCTGTTCGGTTGCTTGCACGGTCTTGTGTGCTCGCTGCCGCGCGTCTCCGACATCGCCTTCGGCATTGCGTTGATGCTGCTCGGCACCGGCCTCGCGTTTTATCTCGGCAAGCCGTTTATTCAGCCGCAAGCGCCGATGTTGCAATCGATCGATCTGGGAAGCTGGGCCGTGTCGCCCCAATTGCATAACGCGCTGCATATCAGCCCGCTGTTCGTGATCGGCATCGTGCTGGCGTTTTTGCTGCAGTGGGGTCTGCGCAGCACCCGCTGGGGCATGACGCTGCGCCTCGTTGGCGATCACGCCGAGACGGCACGTGCGATGGGCTATCCGCTCACACGGATTCGCATTGCGGCCACGGCAATCGGTGGGTCTTTCGCGGGTGTGGGCGGGGCGTATCTGTCGCTCGTTTATCCGGGTAGCTGGAACGAGGGGCTGTCGAGCGGCCAGGGCCTGATGGCCGTTGCGCTGGTGATCTTCGCGCGCTGGCAGCCCTTGCGCTGCCTGTATGCGGCATTGCTGTTCGGTGCCGCAGGCGCGCTCGGGCCGGCCTTGCAGGCTATCGGCGTGACGAGCGGCTACTACTTGTATAACGCCGCGCCGTATGTGCTCACGCTTGTGATCATGATCATCAATTGCCGTCCCGACCGCACGCTGGCCGGCGCACCTGGCGAGCTGAGCCTGACGCGCTGATGCGTAACGTATTGTCGATGCCAACCTGAAGAGTCAACCAACATGAACCGATTCATCGAAGCGAAGCCTTACCCCTGGCCCTACGACGGCGACCTCCGGCCGGAGAACACCGCGCTCGTCATCATCGACATGCAGATCGATTTCTGCGGCCATGGCGGCTATGTCGACAAGATGGGCTACGACCTGTCGCTCACGCGTGCCCCGATCGAGCCGATCAAAAGCGTGCTCACGCTCATGCGCGAACAGGGCTTTACGATCATTCACACGCGTGAAGGGCATCGTCCGGATCTGTCCGATCTGCCGGCCAACAAGCGCTGGCGCAGCCGCCGCGCGGGCACCCATGGCGTGGGCATCGGCGATGACGGCCCGTGCGGCCGGATCCTGGTACGCGGCGAGCCGGGCTGGGAGATCATCGACGAACTTGCGCCGCTCGCTGGCGAGATCATCATCGACAAGCCGGGCAAGGGCTCGTTCTGCGCGACCGATCTCGAACTGATCCTGCGCACACGCGGCATTGTCAATCTGGTGCTGACCGGCATCACGACCGATGTCTGCGTCCACACCACGATGCGCGAAGCGAACGATCGCGGCTTCGAATGCACAGTCCTGGCCGATTGCTGCGGCGCGACCGACAAGGGCAACCACGACGCGGCGCTGCATATGATCACGATGCAGGGGGGCGTATTCGGCACGGTGTCTGATTCGCACGCGCTGCTTGCTACGCTGGGACGTTGACCGATCATGTCGACTCTCGCTCCCTATAACCAGCCGCACGACACCTTCACGCACGCACTAGGTGTCGAAGTGCTCAGCGCCTCCAAATCGTTCGGCGCCTTTCGCGCACTCGACAAGGTCTCGATCAAGGTCGCGCCCGGCACCATCCACGCGCTGCTCGGCGAGAACGGCGCGGGCAAGAGCACACTGGTGAAAGGTCTGGTCGGCTACGGACTGCTCGACGAAGGACAGATCACCGCGGACGGGCGCGAAGTGAAAATCACCTCGCCGCGCGATGCGCAGGCGCTTGGCATTGGCATGGTGTATCAGCATTTCACGCTGGCAGCGGGACTCTCGGTGGAAGAGAACCTGCTGCTTGCCCGCGGGCGTCTGTCCTGGCGGATCGACTGGAAGAGCGAGCGCGCCGCATTGACGGAGTTTATGAAGCGCATGCCCTTTAGCTTGCCGCTGGAGGCTCCGGTCGCGGGACTCGCGGCCGGAGAAAAGCAGAAGCTGGAAATTCTCAAGCAGCTCTACCTGCGCCAGCGTTTTCTGATTCTCGATGAACCGACCTCGGTGCTCACGCCGTTGGAAGCGGACGAGGTGCTCGGCCTGATGCGCGATCTCACGACCCGTGGCGAACTGACGGTGCTGATGATCACGCACAAATTCCGTGAGGTGATGGCCTACGCCGACGACGTCACGGTGTTGCGCAAAGGCCGTCAGGTCGGGACGACGTCCGTGGCGCAAACCGAACGAGACCAACTCGCGAACTGGATGATGGGCACAAGCTCAGCAGTGCAAAATGAGTCACCGGTGCAG
>NZ_JBAUSA010000540.1:0-2201 GCF_049581465.1 Caballeronia sp.
ACCTGACGAATCCCCCGCCGAGGCTCCTGCCGCCGCCAAAGCCGCGCCAGCGGCCACGCAGCCGCCAGCCAGCGGCACTAACTTCAACTATGTGAAAGCGGTTCGCAATCTGTGCAAGCTCGCTCAAATCAGCGAAGGCCGGTTGTTGGACCTCCTTTCCGAAATGGGATCGACGGACGGCTCGGTCACTTCACTGGAAGAACTTGCCACGTACGACAGCGGCAATGTCCTCAAGCTCGTTCACGATCAATGGCCATCCATCGCGGAGAAGATCAAGAAAGTGGGGGCGGCATGACAACCGATATTCGTCGAGGCTGGACATCCGCCAGCAACGCCGCCAGTGACGCGCTGTGCCCCGGCAGGCATCGAGCGCAACTCGGTATTCCCGAAACCCGCTCGGCTGACGCTGATTCGGGTCGGGCAATACACGAGGCGCTCAAGACTGGCGACACGTCAAAACTCACCGTCGAGCAGCGCGACGTCCACGACTCCTGCAAAGACATCGAGCAGAAAGTTGTCGCAGCGGTTTTCGGAGACAAGGCATCGGTCGCGGTGTTCCGAGAACAACGGTACTGGTGCAAGATCGCCGCTCCCGGCCAGCCTGTGCTCGAACATTCCGGCCAAGCTGATGTTGTCTATCGTTCCGGCACAAAGGCGCTCGCGATCGATTACAAGACGCTGCAAGGCGATGTGGAAGATTCGCCGACGAACCTGCAACTGCGCGATTTGGCCTGTCTCGTCAAAGGTCATTACGTCGTGGTTGGCCAAGTGGCGACGGCGATCATTCAGCCGCTCGTCACGCATTCACCCGAGGTCTGCATGTACGAAACGGATGACTTGAAGATCGCGGAAGCTGAAGTATTTCAGCGCGTAGCGTTCAGCAATTCGGCTGATGCCCCTCGTCGCGCTGGTGAACTGCAATGCAAGTTCTGCTTGGCAAAGTCGAAATGTCCCCAGTACATCGCTTGGGTTGGGGCAATGATCCCAACCGGGCCACAAGAGCCGGTCATCAAGGAGTTGGTGTTTCAAACCGCAATGGAGTCTTGGTCGCCTTCGCAGCGAGCGATTGTAGCAAGCGTGCTTTCTCCGGCAGCGAAAGCGTTGGACGAAATCAAAGACTTCCTGAAAGACGGTCTGCAAAAAGACCCGTCATTTGTTCCCGGCTGGTCGCTGTCCGAAGGTCGCAAGACCGAGAAGATAAATGACCCACAAGCCTGCTTCGACCGCTTCTCGGCCATTGGCGGCAAGCTGCCTGACTTCATGGCTACGGTATCGGTCGGCAAGACGAAGCTCAAGGAAGCCGTCCACAACGTCACTGGCAGCGTCGGCAAAAAGCTGGACTCGGAGTTGTCGAAGCTCACTGAAGGCATCGTCGATTCTGCCACGTCATCACCGTCGTTGGTCAAAGCGAAGGAGGAGAAATGAACCGCTTTCCACGTCACTACCACGAAACCGGCAAGGAAGAATCACTGACCTGTTTCGATTGCGGCCAGACTTTGACCGAGGTTGAGTCCGAACATTACTGGTCACGGTTCCCTGATTGTTCATTTGATCCGCGCTGCTTCGATTGCGCGAGCCAGCTTGAAGTCGAGGAGTTGGAGCCGGTCAGACCAAAGCCATCCTCGCGCGTCCTGTCGTCGGCGGTCATGGCCTCATCGTTGGGCCTGTTCATCATGGCCGCATTCAATCAGCACCAAGCGGCCTACTTCATCGGGGCGGCATTGTTCTGCCTCAACCTGGGCGTCCTGATGCGGATTTGTAAAAGGTAGTCTTACAAAAATCTCTTGACGCTTTCGTAATGTCGTGAGAATAGTATCGCGTTCTGTGTGTGGCAGAGCAAAAGTCAATTTGGGGTTCGGCCCGCAAGCCTCCCCGTTTCACGGCCTGCTTCGATGCCACACACCGAGGCGGGCCGTTTTAATTTTAGGCGATTGTCCCTTAGCAACACGTAACATCGGATGAGAAAATAGGCGCATGAAACCAATATTAACAACGTTGAGTTATTCGGCTGGAAAGCAGTCTCATGCGCTGCTTGAGATGGTTTTGAGAGGGCATATTCCGCGCCCAGAACCATTCCTTGTGCTGAACGCAGACCCAGGTATGGAGAACGAAAACAGCTATCCGATTGTCGAATCAATGCGCCGACGCTGCACGGAAGCTGGCATTGCCTTTAAGACGGCCCGCACAATGCTCAAGTATGA
>NZ_JBAUSA010000541.1:0-2575 GCF_049581465.1 Caballeronia sp.
ACGACCGTCCGTTGGTGTAGCCATGTCCAGGCGAACGGCGCGCAATCGCTCTTCACGCATCACTAAGCGCAGAAGCACGCGTAGCGGCGCAAAACGGCGCGGCAACAGGCTTCGGCGGTGTGGCTGACGGTTTGTCGGAGAGCATCTCGACCACGAAGAACGGACTATGGGATGCTGGACCTCTACCCATAAGACCGACGGTGTGTAACCTACCGATCATATATATCGGATGCGATTTGCTCGATTGCGCTTGACATTCCGACGCACTCGCGCAACATTAAGCTCACGCGATTAGATCGTATCCGCTTTAGTAGATTTTTTCCACTTTTCACCAGGAATTCACACCATGGCTCCCCTCGAAAAAGTGCTGTACACCGGCAAAACCCTCACCTCCTCGGGTGGACGCAATGGCACCTCGCGCAGCTCTGACGGACGTCTGGACATTCAGCTCTCGTCGCCTGGCACCTTGGGCAACGGCACCAATCCGGAGCAGTTGTTTGCCGCTGGGTGGTCAGCCTGTTTCATCGGCGCGATGGGGCTGGCGGCCGCCAAAATGCAAATTGCCCTGCCCGTTGACCTCGCGGTTGATGCCGAGGTGGACTTGGGCACAACAGACGGCGCCTATTTCCTCCAGGCTCGCCTGAACGTCAATGTGCCGGGTGTGGAGCGCGAAGTCGCCCAAGCCCTGGTCGACGCCGCACACCAGACATGTCCGTATTCAAAAGCCACACGCGGCAACCTGCACGTCGTGATCAACGTGGTCGAGCACGCACCCGTCGTGGCTTAATCGCTCGAATCGTTCGTCTAGTTCAATACCGCATCTTTATTGCGACCCAACCATTTTTGGATCTTTCATCATGAACAAGCACCTGATCGCCGTCATCATCGCAGCCAGCGCCGCTATCGCCGCTCCCGCTTTTGCCAGCAGCGGCTACGGTCCGGCACCTCATTACAGCCCGATCGACGGCGCATCCGCATCGCAACGCGGTCAAAGTGCCGCCACGATTCACGCAGAGAACGCTAACGCCGACTCGCGGGCGTTTGGTGGCGTCGCCGACACGACGTCCCAATCCGGTAGCCGCGTCCACGCTTACGACGCGCAATCGCTCTTCGCGCATCACTAAGCGCAACCAGGCCTGGACGGGTTTGCGGGTGTGATTGAGTACGTAAGCGACAAAGCCAGCGAGAGGCGCTCGTGCGGCAGGAGCGCTTACGGCGCTAACCTCGTAAAGACCAGGTCATGGTCTTTCACGTTGGCTTGATGGCAGGCAAAGCACGTTTGGTGCTGCGCCTCGTCGGCAGGTTTTCCATTGATGAATCGGCCGAACCCCCAGCCACCGGTGGAAGCGTATTTCTTTGAGTCCTTGACCATGAATTGAACTGTCGTAGCGGCACCCGGAAACGTGGCGGTTTTAGATTCGGTGGACGAAACGCGCTTCCAGGCCAGTTTGGCAAGAATGGTTCCATCAGGAAACGGAAGGGTCGCGTTCCAGACTGCCTTGATCGCGATGGGATTCCCAAGCACGACGCGAAGCTCGTCCAGAGGGGCCGCTTCCTCGGCTGGCGCGATCATTTGCCACTGCCGATACCCTTGGGGGATCGTGACGGCATAGATCGGCGACGCGTCTTCAGCATTCGCACCCGCGGGGCCCAATGGTTTCACATCCTCGGCGGCCGAGGATACCGCCGAAAAAGCGATCCACGCGGTGGTAGCTGCAAGTAATCCAGCATGGGTCAATTTCATGAAAAGACTCCCTTTATTGGTTTTGTGGTGACGGGCGATTCAGATAGCAGACCTTAGGTTATAAGGACTTCGACCATGACGCGGGAAGCAATGGGGCTAGTACCGGCGACTCGCCACTCGCGGCTGTCGACGAACACCTCCAGCGCGTAGACGACACGTCCGCCGCTGCCTGCGCGTTCGCCGCACAGAAACCACGACGCCCGCATGATCAACGCCGGGACTTGTATAGAGACACGGTGGACGCTCGGTTTTTAAAGCTAATGAAGTGACGCTCTGCCAGTGGCGTTAGGGGGCAGAGGAAACTCGAGGCACTTGGGGCACCGCTATGCGGCGAGCGCTGCTGCTCGCTTGTGCAGACTGCTTGGTCAGGGCACCCGGTGCGGACACGCCGTGCCTCGAAAGGCACAACCTGACGGCTTAGGGGCGTGCGTAAATCGGGCCAAGGCCAATCACGTTCGACTCCGCCAGGCGCCCGCTTGTTGCCGACGCGCCGCTGGTCGACGCACCATACGAAGTTGCGGATACGCCGTTCTCAGCGTTCACGCGTGCCTGGGCTGCTTCAATGTTCTTCGGATATTGGGTTTGATCGGTGGCGGGGTTGTAGCCGGCCTGTTCCAGTTGAACCAGTTCGGCACGCACTTCGGCGCGGGTAATAGGTGCATTTGAAGGTGCATTCGATTGAGCGAACGATACGGCCGGGACGGCGAGGACAGCGGCAACGATAAGAGATTGAACGAGTTTCATGATTTCTACCTTCGGAGATTGGTGTTAAGCAAATAGCCGTTTGCGTTTGGGTGACTGACGCCAGATAGCGCCAGCGATGTCTTACGT
>NZ_JBAUSA010000542.1:0-8773 GCF_049581465.1 Caballeronia sp.
GATCTGGGTCCACGATTACCATTTGATTCCCCTTGCGGCCGAGTTACGAGCCATGGGTTGCGCGAACCGGATCGGCTTCTTCCTGCATGTTCCGATGCCCCCGCCACAGATCATGGCGGCCGTGCCCGAGCACGAATGGTTGATGCGCTCGTTATTCGCCTACGACCTGGTCGGCTTCCAGAGCGAAACCGATGTCACGCATTTCACTCACTACGTGCAATCGGAAGCGCATGCAGAGCAACTCAGCCACGATCGTCTTCGCGCCTTCAATCGCACGCTGCGCATCGGCGCTTATCCGATCGGTATCGACGTGGACGAGTTCGTCGAACTAGCCCAAGGGAAAGAGGGGCGTGACACGTTTGCACGCATGCGGGAAGAATACTCACGGCGGTGTTTGCTGCTTGGCGTCGACCGGCTCGATTATTCGAAAGGGCTGCCGCAACGGATTCACGCCTTTCGCGAACTGCTGGAGCAGTATCCGGAGAATCGCAGCAGTGCCACGTTGATCCAGATCGCCTCTCCCAGCCGCGAGGCCGTGGGTGCCTACGACGATTTGCGCCGTCAGATGGACAGCATGTGTGGAGCGATCAATGGTGACTACGGTGAGCTTGACTGGATGCCGGTGCGATACATCCATCGCAATGTTGCACGTAAGCGCCTGCCAGGGTTATACCGCGCGAGTCGCGTCGCGCTGGTTACGCCGTTGCGCGACGGGATGAATCTGGTTGCGAAGGAGTTCGTCGCGGCGCAAGACCCGGCCGATCCCGGCATGCTGGTGCTGTCGCGTTTCGCGGGCGCCGCAGAGCAACTGAAAGAAGCGCTCATGGTCAACCCCTACGACGCACACGGCACAGCGCAAGCTATCCAGCGGGCGCTGTCGATGCCGCTGCAAGAGCGCATCCAGCGCCACGAAGCGCTCATGAGCCGGATCCGCAAGCAGGATGTCCACTGGTGGTGTTCCAGTTTCCTTAACGCGCTAAAACATGTGGAACAGGATCAAGGTCCTGACCAGACGAAGGCCACGTGAAAATCATGGGACAACGGGCAAGGGGGCGTAGCCGTCATCCCATCAGTTCCGATATCTCGATCAGGTTCAGGTCGGGATCGCGGACATAGACCGAGCGGATTTTTTGCGTAGCGCCGGTTCGCTCGACCGGGCCTTCCACAATCGGCCACCCGCATTGCTTCAGGTGCGCGATCACGTCGTCAAGCGGCACTCCGGCGAAGAAGCACAGGTCGAGTGCGCCGGGCACAGGCAAGTGGGCTTTCGGCTCGAACTCGTGGCCGCGCTCGTGCAGATTGATCTTCTGATTGCCGAAGCGCAGTGCGTATCGGCCTTCGCCGAACGTCTGCAACTCCATGTGCATCACATCGGTATAAAAGCGCTTTGTCGCATCAATATCTATGCAGGTCAGGACCAGATGATCCAGGTGATCGATGAACGTCATGTCAGGCACCTTCCTTCGTGAACGCGCGTTGTTCGGGGGCGGTATCGGTGGGCGGCATCGGGTGCAGGTCGAGGCGTCGTCCGGCCTTCAGCAACTGGCTTGGGACGTCGTGACCGATGAGCGCGGGCAATCGCGCTGATGCTGCGAGCGCGCGGCCGAGATCGATGTTCGTGTCGTAGCCGTCCAGTTCAAGCATATGCACGAGTTCCTCGGTGCAGACGTTGCCAGTCGCGCCGGGCGCATACGGGCACCCGCCGAGACCGCCTAATGATGCATCGAAACGGTCGATGCCGGCATCGAGCGCGGCAAGGGTATTGGCAAGCGCCATGCCGCGCGTGTTGTGAAAGTGCAGGGTTAGTTCGAGTTCTCTGAACGCGTCGCGAGCGCTGCGGCACAAGTCGCCCACTTGCGTTGGAAACGCCATGCCAGTGGTGTCGCAGAGCGTGACGCCATGCACGCCGAGATCGGCGAAACTCTGTATCCAGCGCAGCACTTCCTCTTTCTCGATGTCGCCTTCCATCGGGCAGCCCATCGCGGTTGACAGCGACACGTTGATCGCAACCGGGGTCGATTTGACGACGTGAACGACGTTGATTACGTCGCGCAACTGCGCAAACGACTGCTCGCGGGTCATGCGCAGATTCGTCCGGTTATGGCTTTCACTGACCGACATCACGAGGTTGACTTCATCGACGCCGCATGAGAGCGCACGCTCGGCACCGCGTACGTTGGGCACAAGCACGGTATAGACGACTCCCGGTTTGCGTGCGATGCCATGCATCACGGCTTCAGCGTCGCGCAACGCCGGAATCGCCTTGGGCGAGGTGAACGACGTCACTTCGATCTTTGCGTAACCGCATTCGCTCAAGGCGTCGATCAGGGCGATCTTCGCGTCGGTATCGACGAACTGCTTTTCGTTCTGGAAGCCATCACGCGTGGCGACTTCCTGAATGTACAAACGCTTTTTCTGCAACATGATGGGTTCCTTCCTCAAGTGATGCCGCGCGTGGCGCCTGGCAAGGCGCGGCCGGTTCAGACCGGATTAATGTCGTCCTGGCTGCGTCGGGTGGTCAGGGGGCCGAGAGTCCGCACGGTAAGGGCGACCACCAGCAACGCAGTGGCTATACTTCCGAACATCGCGCCCGGGCCATGCTGGCTCAAGATCGGAATCAAGATGAAAGGCAATACGCCGCTGACGAGGCGAGACAACGAGTAGGTACTGCCGATTGCAGTCGAGCGCACGCTGGCCGGGAAGATTTCGGATTGGTACACGTGGTACGCATTGCTGAACACATTCGAGGCGCATGTCGTCAAGAATCCGAAGCATACGATCAACGCCGAGCTGTTTGAATAGGCAAAAGCTAAGCCGAAGGCAGCGATCGTCAATATCGATGCGATAACCAGCGTACGGCGCTCGAGCCAGTTGAGCAGGGGAATTGACAGCAAGGATCCCACTGGATAGCCAAGGAAGGAAAGTGCCACGAACAGTGTTCCATCTGTTACGTCAAAGCCGCGGCTTTTTACTACCGTATTGGCCAGCGTGCCAAAGCCGTAGTAACCAAATCCTTGAAGCAGGTGGAAGATCGTGAGCATCAGGTAGCGCTTGTTGTAAGGGGGAAGGCATAGCAACGCTACACGCTCGCGCAATGTGCTTGGCTTTCGCACGACCGTTGCTTCAGGGGCAATGGCTGGAACGGTTACGCCTGCGCTCTCGGCGAACCGCCTGAGCATGGCGTGAGCCTCCTTCACCCTTCCCTGTGAAAGGAGCCAGCGCGGGCTTTCGGGTAGCTTATGTTGCACGATCAGGACCAAAACGGCACCCAGGCTGCCAATGATCAAGATGACACGCCAGCCAGCCACACCGCCCACGTGCAGTGGGTTAAGCCACACCGCAAGGAATCCGACCAACGGCACCGCAACATACGACAGGGTATAGGCCCACGCGGCCAGTCGGCCTCTACGCTCCTTGGGCAGGATCTCGGATAAGAAGCTATCGGCAACGGGGTAGATCGCACCCACGCCAATGCCCGTCAGAACGCGGCAGATCACCAGCATCCCAGCGTTGACGGAGAACGCGCCGAGCAGGGAAAAGGCGCTGTACCAGATCAAGTTGAATAAGAACGCCTTGCGCCGGCCAATGCGGTCGGCCATGGTGCCCAGGCACAATGAACCGACGAACATTCCAATAAAGGCTGAGGCCAGCAGTAGCTTAAAGTCGGTGCTGTGCCTGTCGATCCCGTATTCTCCTTGCAGCGCCGTGCCAATCGAGCCAACGAGGAATATTTCGTACATGTCGAAGAACAAGCCTATGCCGATCACGGCTACCACAAATCGATGTAATGAGCCCACTGGCAGGCTGTCCATCCAGCCGCCTAAAGTAAGCTTGGCGTGTGCATCGACGGCTGGGCTGTCGTTGGGTGAAGGGATGGCTGAATGGGCGATTGCGCCGTCGCTCAGGTCTAGATTGTTGCTGCTCATTGCGTCTCCTCAATGTATTAGTGAAACTGCCGGGCCACCCACGGGTCTTTAAGTCCGGTTACGGTGCTGGCTTCGTCATTACGCGTCATCCAAGGACTGCGAACTACTTCGTTTGACTACCGGTTTCAGCAGGTCGAACCTAGGCTATATCAAGTGATGCCGCGCTCGCGCCAGGCGGCGCGGGTGGGGGCGTCGATGCCGACGCTTGCCAGGATGGCATCGGTATGCTGACCCAGTTCCGGTGCCCGGCGCTCGACCGTGCCGGGCGTCTCGCTCAGCTTCGGCACGATACCCGGCAGCTTGACGGGCGTGCCATCGGATAGTTTTGCGTCCAGGATCATGTCGCGTGCGTGATAGTGCGGGTCGGCGGCGATGTCTGCGATGTCGTAGATCTTGCCCCCTGGAATGCGGGCAACATTCAAGGCTGCGAGGACCTCATCCAGGCCGCGCATTCCGGTCCATTCACCGATAGCGGCATCCAGTCGCTCGACGTTCTTGACCCGGCCATCGTTTTGCGCGAGCGCTGGATCGGCGGCGAGATCTGGGCGCTCGATCAGCTCCATCAGTCGGCGGAAGATGCTGTCGCCGTTGCCGGCGATCAGCGCGTATTTGCCGTCGCTGCATCGATACGCGTTGGACGGCGCGATGCCGGGCAAGCTGCTGCCCGCCGGCTGACGCACGGTGCCGAACGCCGAGTACTCTGGCAGCAGGCTCTCCATCATGTTGAAGACCGATTCGTAGAGCGCGACGTCGATCATCTGGCCCGCGCCGCCGTTGTGGTCGCGATGGCGCAGCGCGAGCAGGATGCCAATCACGCCATGCAAGGCCGACAGGGAGTCGCCTATGGAGATACCCACGCGCACCGGAGTTTGCCCCGGTTCGCCGCTCAGGTGGCGCAAGCCGCCCATTGCTTCGGCCACCACCCCGAAGCCGGGACGGTCGCGGTAGGGACCAGTCTGGCCGTAGCCCGATACGCGCAGCATCACGAGGCCGGGGTTCAGCGCATGCAGTTCGTCCCAACCGAGTCCCCAGCCTTCGAGCGTGCCGGGACGGAAGTTTTCAATCAGCACGTCGCTTTGCGCGACCAGCTTGCGAATGACGTCCTGGCCTTCGGACGAGCGCAGATCGAGCGTGACGGATTCCTTGTTGCGCGATTGCGCGGCCCACCAGACCGAGGTGCCTTCATGCAGCAGGCGCCATTTGCGCAGCGGGTCGCCGGTGCCCGGGGGTTCGATCTTGATGACGCGCGCGCCGAACTCGGCAAGCATCTTCCCGGCGAAGGGGCCGGCGATGAGCTGGCCCATTTCAAGTACGCGAACGCCTTCCAGCGGCTTCGTCATGGTTGTCTCCTTGCGAACGTCGTTGTGTTGACGCTCATCTTGAGACAATCCGCGCGTGCTGATAATCAATGGATTTTCAATGACCCTTTCCGTTCTGGAAAGGGGCGGCGGGCGTGGAGGTCAGATGTCAGTCGTACCGGACATGAAGTCGAAAAGGCGCGCGGCCTCGGGCGACAGTGCTTCCCGTGACCGGGCGCCGATCCATAACGTGCGATGCGCCCAGGAGTCGGTGAGACTCACGGCGTGCAGGCCTGCCCCGAGTATCTCTGCGCGCACCGCGGCCTCGGGCAATACGCCGACGCCGAGTCCATGTTCGATCATTCGGCAAATGGCGTCGAAGCTTCTGACCTGGATGCGCAGCTTGAGCGCCCGGTCCGCGCTGAACGCGGCATCGATAAGCCGGGCGAGTAGCGAACTGCCATCGGTCAGGCCGACGTACTCGAAGTCGAGCGTATCGGCGAAGGCCACCTGCTCGAGGGCCGCCAGGGGATGGCCGTTCGGAACCAGCAACACGAGCTTGTCCTGACGATACACGGCCTTGTCGATACCTCGCGCGGGCACGTTGTCCGCGAAGATGCCGATGTCGGCGTCGCCATTGCTGATCGCCGCGACGATCTCGCCGCTCAGCCGTTCCGCGAGCGAGACTTTCACGCTGGGGTTATTGGAGAGAAAGACGCGGACGTCGTGTGGCAGGAACTGGATGATCGCTGACGTATTGGCCCAGACCCGCACGTGGCCGCGCACGCCGACCGCGTAATCGCTCATTTCGGTGGCCATGCGGTTCACGCGATCGACCACTTGCCGCGCATGGACGAGCAAGCCCTGGCCGGCGGCGGTCAGTTCGATGCCTCGCGGCTGGCGAAGCAACAGCGTGCAATCGATGCTGCGTTCCAGGTCGGTAATGCGCTTGCTGACCGCCGACAGGGTCATGCAGGAGCGTTCAGCAGCCTTTGTCAGGCTACCAAGCTCTGCCACGACGATGAACAGGCGTAGCGATTGCAGGTCGTAATGCAAGGAGCTGCTCATTGGGATGGCGTCCCGAGTCTGACAAAGCTGACAAAAGGATTGCTTTTCAGCATCCATTTCCTACATTCGGTCAACAGCCTTTTCATTCCCGGACATGATGCCCACTTGTCGGCCGTATCACCAGCAAACCGGGCATGCCCGGTCAAAACGCCCGTTTTAGTTCCTGCCTATCGAATACATCCTCAACATCCGTTCCCGAAGGAGTGCGTATGTTCCTGCATCGGGCTTTTTCGATCTGACTTTTACACCGATTATTGCCGGCCAAAGCGTATCCCGACGATGCACTCGGAGGCGTCAGGCTTCAGATGCGCGATGTATTCGTAGCGGAAGCAGCGCTGCCGCCCCGAAAGCCAGCAAGTGAAGACAGGAGAGCATCACAAAGGCCATAAGGAATTCGGTTGGCTGGGCGCTCTTGGGATCGTGCATCGTCAACGAAATGACCACGGCCAGGAGCGTGGTCGCAACCGGGCCGCCGACCCTTTGCGCAATGTTCAACGCGGTGTTCGCGACGGCAAGCTTCGCTTTCGGGACCGACGAATACGCGGCTGTTATCGACGGTATGCTGATCGTTCCTTGACCCGCCCCGGCCAGGAAAAGGCTGACCACGGCCCACGCTGCCGAGAACGGGTGCCCTATCATCCAGAGGAACGTGATCGTGCTCAGGAAAGCCAGCAACGCACCTCCTGCCGAGACTGCCCGGCAGCCATATCTTTCTGTCAAGAATCCCAGAAGTGGAAACGAGCACATCATGCCGACACCCGTCGACGCGATGAGCCAACCTGCTTGCGCGGCGGACAACCCACAGCCGGCGATCAGGTACAAAGGAACGACAAGTTGCCGCCCGTACAACATGCCGTTCGCGAAGAATTGCGTGGCTGCGGCGACGGAGAACGTCCGGTTCGCAAAGATCCGCACGTCGATGAGTGCCGAACTGCCCTTGCGTTTCGAGTGCCACAAGAATCCCGCAAGAAACAGGGCTCCAGCGAGCAGGACCCATCGTCCCTCTGTGTGGGACGCACTTTGAAGCCCGTAGATGAGAGCAACGAGGCCAGGTGCAATCAGCGCGAAACCGAGGAAATCGAACGGGCGTTTTTGTAGAGAGAGGGTATCGCCTGGAAGCAGCAACACGGCCAGGGCGACACCGAGAATGCCGACCGGTACGTTGAGGTAGAACAGCCAGGACCACGTGGTGTGGGCAAGAATCGTCCCGGCCAATACGGGACCGAGGACGGGACCCAGCAGGATAGGCAGGGCGGCATAGCCCATCACACGCGCCATGTTTTTTCCCGCCACACGCGCAATCATCATCTGTGTCATGGGTGCCAGCACGCCGCCCACCAGACCCTGGAATACGCGGGCACAGATCAGCTCATTAATCGTTCGGGAGGCCCCGCAGAGAATCGAGGCCAATGTGAATGTAGAAAACCCGATAATGTAGAGGCGCTTAGCGCCGATGCGGTCCACGAGCCAACCGTTGAGTGGCAGCATCAGCGCCATTGCCAGCAGGTAGCCGCTGACGATCCACTGCGCGGTCGCAATCGACGAGTCAAGTGTGTGACTGATGGTCGAGAGCGAAACGTTGACCACGGTCGAATCGAGCTGCGTCATGAACGGCCCAATCACGGCGACGAGGGCCACTTTCCAGACAGACGGATCAATCCCGCCAGCCGCGTTGGCGCTCTTGCTCATTTCGGTCCTCACGTGCGCATGGTTTTTAAAACGCGGTCTGGTTGAGCGTGCGTCAAGGATGAATGTTGCCGGGTTTGCCGCATGGTGCTATGCGAGGTTTGGCACGATGCCGACATAGCGTGCTCGTGGACGGATCAGACGATGCGCTTCCACTTGTTCCAACGCGTGTGCGAGCCACCCGACGCACCGGCCAAGCGCGAACAAAATAAACGGCGCCTCAGCGGGTAAATCGAACGTCGCGGCCATGACGGCGAGCGCGAAGTCGACATTAGGACGTTCACCGACCGCGCGCGCCACATAGTCCATGAGTTGCGTGTAAGCCGCACTCGTTGGCAGCATCTCCAGCAAGGCGGCGGCCCGAACATCGCCGTCTGGATAAAGAGGGTGTCCAAACCCCGGTAACGTCTGTCCCTGCGCGAGCCATTCCCGTACAGCTGTCTCAACGCCAAGACGCTCTGTCGATTCAATCAATGCGTTCAGCGACAGCGAGGCTCCTCCGTGGAGGGGTCCGGTCAGTGAGGCAAGCCCCGCGAGCATGCCTGCTGCCAGCGAAGCGCCAGTCGAAATCGTCACGCGCGCTGTAAAAGCCGATGCGTTCAGTTCATGATCTGCAAGCAGGACGAGAGCGCGGCGAATAACGCCCTCCGCGTCACTACGCGCCCACAACGCCGAGATATGTTCGCTCAGCGGGCAATCGCCGTTTAACGCTTCGCTTCCGAGCATCGCTTCGGTTAGCGTGACCATCACGCTTGTTGCCTCTTCGCGGAGAACGGGCAACGCGCGGCCTATTGA
>NZ_JBAUSA010000543.1:0-8156 GCF_049581465.1 Caballeronia sp.
GTTGCACTAAACACGGAAAATTCAGCGCGATAAACCACCTCAGCACCGACAGAGTCGAAATTGACTGAGTTCAACACGATCACTCAAAGCGCTTTGCACCTAGTCCGACCGCAGCTTCATCAACGCCTCTACTAGAACTTCGACCCTGACCGGCCGGGTCCGTGAACCCGGCACGATCACATTGACCGGCAATGGCTTGGGACGGAACTGATGCAGGACTTCCTGCAGCGCGCCACTATCGAGCAGAGATCGCGCCATAAATTCCGGCATCTGGACCATGCCGGCGTCCCGCACGGCTGCGTTGACAAGCGCTTCACCATGACTGATACGAAATCGCGAGTTTGGTGAAATCGTCACGGGGTGGCCATCCGCGATGAATTCGAGCGGACGGTCCCGGCCGTCCGTCGGCATACGAAAGACAACGAACGTATGGTTCGACAGGTCATTGACATTGCGGATCTTCGGATTCGCCGCAAGATAAGCGGGACTAGCGCATAAGATCAGAGGCTGTGAATCGAATTGACGCGCGATCATGCTCGAGTCGGAGAGCGTACCGAAACGAACTACGGCATCAAGCCCTTCCTTCACCAAATTGACCTGCTCGTCCGACAAACGGAGATCGATTTCGAGTGCGGGATAGCGGCGCTGCAAAGCTGTGAGCACCGGGACCACTACCCGGGTCCCATAGCCGATCGGCGCACCGATGCGGATCGTGCCCGAAGGTTCGGCAGCATCGGAGACGCTGTGCAAATCGAGCGACTCAATCTCGTCGAGGAGCCGGGAACACTTGGCAAAGAGCGTCTGCCCTTCCGCCGTCAAGTGCACGGATCGCGTAGTGCGATTGAAAAGCCGAACGCCGAGTTCCTGCTCCAGTCGCGCAATGCTTTTTGCTACAGACGACGGCGCGAGACTCAAATCCCGTGCCGCGTTCGCAAAGCTGCCGTGTCGTGCGACAGCGGCGAAGTTGAGGAACTGACTGAGATTTTTCATGAGGATATTCCCGACAATCTGTCATCAGTGAAACGGCAGCGAGGCGATCAAACGACAAAGCGTATTGGGGTAGATTGACCTTTCTGCACTTAACGAGAAAGGACCCCAATGCGTTTCCAAAACATCCAGCCGGTCGAGTACGATTTTGGTGGCTCGCGTGCTCGCATGCTCGTCTCCGGTAAGCAATCCGCGGGATCGTACTGCATGCTTGAGATATTTTCCCCTGCAGGTCGCGCTACGCCGAACCACAAACATCAGCATGAAGACGAAACCATCCACATTCTGGATGGCGAACTTAGTGTTGATATCGAAGGCACACTGCACACAGTGTGCACTGGCGAGACGTTGCATCTGCGACGTGGCACGGCCCATCAGCTCATCAACCGGTCGGATCGAACGGCGCGCTATCTTTTGATCTGCGCGCCGGCGGGATTCGACGAGTTCGTCGAGACTTGCGCCGACCCCCTGTCCGCACCGTTCGTGCCCGCGCCGCCGAGCGCCGTGGTTAAGGAAAGAATGCGGGAAGCAGCGCCGCGATTCGGGATCACATTGCTTTCGCCTAGTGACGCAAATTCATCGCAACGGTGACACCGTGAGTAGTCCGTCAGGTGCCGTGGCGCTGTTCTACCCGCTCAGGCGCAATGACGGCTACACCATCGACGGCCAGCACACCATGTCCCTCGTGCAAGACAAAGACCGGGTTGATCTCCGCTTCGACAATACGCGTTCCAAGCTGCCAGGCCATTCTCGAGAACGCGACAATGGCCGAGACCGCCGCGTCCACGTCAGCGCGCGGCCGGCCACGATAACCGTCCAGCAGCGACCAGGTCTTCAACGACTGAAGCATGGCCAGCGCGTCGTCGCGCGACAACGGAGCAGCCGCCGGCAATAACTTCATCGTGGTGTCCTTGAACAGTTCCGCCGTGACGCCACCCATGCCGAGCAAGATCGCCGTTCCAAGTGAATCACGGTGCAAGCCAAGGATGAGTTCGACTCCATCCCTCACCATCTCCTGCACCAGGAAGGCCTTGGGCACGCTGCCTGTGTGGGTCTGGACTTCATCGCACATGCGGGCGAGGCGTGCGCCGATCTCGTCTGTGGATACGCCCACCGCGACGCCCCCCACCTCGCTCTTGTGCGTGATCTCGTTCGACAACAATTTCAGCACGACCTTGCCGCCGAGCTCACGCGCGGCGGCCTGTGCCTCTTGCGCGTTCGTGACAACACGCTCCCGTACCGATGGAACGCCGAAACGCGCGAATAGCGTCTTGGCCTCGGCCTCGTTCAATGAGCCTTCAGGCAAGATGTCCAGCACGACAGGCGCTACCAGGTCCATCGGCATGCGTTCAGCAGATGCGGCTACGCGTCGATGATTCTCGCTGTATTTCCACATGGCGCCGAGCGCCGACGCCACGCTTTCGGGAGTCACAAAGGCCGGGATGTCCTGCCGATTCAAAAGCGCGGTGATCTCGGGTGCATGAGGACTGACGAAGCTCAGCAGAGGCTTGCTGCTGCCCGGCAGCGAATCGCGGATCGCACCGGCCATCAGATCGGGCATCGCCAGGCCCGACGACCCGACGATCACCACAACCGCGTCGTAGCCTGGGCTTGCCAACAGCGTCCGGATCGCTCCGCGCAACAGGTCCGGTTGCAGACCCGCGAGCGTCACGTCGATCGGATTGCGATCGAGCACCGCATGATCGCCGGTCTGCAATGCGCGCAACGCGGTGGCGGTCTCCTGATCGGGCGCAGGCGTCTCGAAGTCCACCATGCCCAGGCTATCCGTGACAAGCGTGCCTGCGCCGCCTGTCGATGTGAGAATGGCAATGCGCTTGCCCGTCAGGATACGGCGCGTCGCGAGCGCGGCGGGAATGTCCAGCAAGTCGGAGAACGTTTCTGCACGGATCACGCCAAGCTGGTCGAACAGTGCGTCGTACATCCGGTCTGCGCCGGCAAGCGCACCGGTATGCGACACGGCCGAGCGCGCGCCCGACTCCGAGCGGCCGATCTTGAATACGACAATCGGTTTGCCGGCGGCGGCGGCTCGCAACGCGGCCTTGGCGAATCGATCGGGATGACGCAAGCCTTCCATGTAAAGCGCGATGACCGAGGTCGCTTCGTCATCCACCAGATAGTCCACGAAATCGGCCATATCGAGGTCAACTTCATTGCTCGTCGACACCAGCTTGGAGAGGCCGATGCCTCGCGCCGCGGCACGCGACAAAAGTGAACCCAGGATGCCCCCGCTCTGCGACACCACGCCAATTCCGCCAACTGGAAGCGCGCCGGTCTCGAGCGCCCCGCTCGCGGAAAGCGTAATGCTGTCGGTGAGGTTGACGAGACCAATCGTATTCGGCCCAAGGATGCGCATGGCCCCTGCCGCCTCCATTAGTTCGGCCTGACGGCGCGCGCCCTCCTCGCCGGTTTCGGAATAGCCGCTCGCCAGGACGATGGCTGCGCTCGTTCCACGCTTCGCCAGCTCTCGCACCGCGCTATGCGCGCGCTCGGCGCCGAGCAGTACGATTCCTACATCAGGCGCTTCAGGCAGGGACGCGACATCCGGATAACAGGCCAGTCCGCTGATTGTCTGGTAACGCGGGTTGACCGGATAAATCTGTCCGTCAAACCCGTGCTTCTGCAGGTAAGCCACCGGGCGTCCCGAGGTCTTCGCGAGATCCGCCGACGCGCCGATCACGGCGACACTGCGCGGTCGCATCAGCTTTGCAATTGCATTCATCTCCACCACTCCTCTGCCAGTATTCATTGGCTTTTGTTGAGAAAGGCGAGAACCGCTTCGCGGTGCTCGTGGCTCGTGTAGCAGATGGCCTGAGCCTGACTGCCCTGTGCAAAAACCTGCTGCGCCGACAACTCGTAGCTCTGGTTCAGGATTGATTTGCCAAGCGCGAGCGCGGTCGGCGAGCCCACGCTGAGCTCTGTTGCCCACGCTTGCGCATGCGCCAGGAGATCGCCCGGACTGCAGACGCGATCCGCGATACCCAGCGCCAGCGCCTGCGCAGCGTCCACATTGCGGCCGCTGAAAATGAGTTCCTTGGCACGCGCGAGACCCACGCGGCGCGGCAGAAAGTACATGCCGCCGCCATCGGGAATCAGGCCGCGCTTGATGTAGCTCCACGCGAAGCTGGCCTCCTCCGATGCAACGATGAAGTCGCAACTGAGCGCCATGTCGGCGCCAAGACCCGCGGCGGCGCCATTCACGGCGGCGATGGTCGGCTTAGGCATCGAATACAAGAGATTCACCGTGTGATGCACACGTTGCTGGCGAGACCATCCGTTAAAGGCGACCTCGCCTGTGGGTGCTTCCATGCGCTTCGCCATGCCGCCGACGTCCCCGCCCGCGCAGAATCCTCGGCCGTTGCCCGTGAGGACGACGGCACGCACCGTGGGGTCGGTCGATGCGCGTGTCAGCGCCTCGATCAGTTCCGCGCGCATGTCGTCGCTGATTGCATTACGCTTGTCTGGGCGATTAAGCGTGATCGTCGCAATCTGCGCATCGATCGTCATATCGATAGTCGATGAAGCTGATGAACTCATGTCGGTACCTCAATAGAGTCGGTTTTGTTTGGCCGACGTTTCCCGCGCCGTACGTTTGGTTTGCGTCGATCCAATGCCACCGAGCTTAGTCTCCGTATTCAGGCAAAGCATCTGTCCAGTTCCACAGAGTGAAACTGCCCGAGACTTGGGCGAGGAAGCCCCGGCTGTTTCACTCTGTGGAACTGGGCTCTTGGCATCCCTACCCTGACGCCGATAATTGGCTTCAACGCCGGCCACGCCCATGCTTCGCTTATGTTCCCCATAGCAGGCCGCGACGACATACAAATACGGAGACGCGATGCACACTATCCCTTCCACCTCACTCGAACCGGACACGATCGGCCAGTCCGGCGCGCACGCTGTCTACCGCAAGATCACCTGGCGGCTGCTGCCCTTCTTGTTCGCCTGCTATGTGTTCGCCTACCTGGACCGTGCGAATATCGGCTTCGCGCACCTTCAGTTCGCGCACGATGTCGGTATGTCCGAAGCATCATTCGGCCTGGGCGTCGGCCTGTTCTACGCGGGCTACATGCTGTTCGAGGTCCCGAGCAATCTGTGGCTGCAACGGGTTGGGATTCGCCGCACGCTGTTGCGCATCATGGTTTTGTGGGGCATCGTTTCGGCCGGCACGGCATTCGTGCAGACCCCGGCACAGTTCTATCTCGCCCGCGTCCTGCTCGGCGCGGCGGAGGCCGGCTTCTTTCCGGGCGTGATCCTTTACTTCACCTACTGGTTTCCGGCGGCCCGCCGGGCGCGCATTACCTCGATCTTCATGATCGCCATCTGCGTCTCGGGCGTCATCAGCGGACCGCTCTCAGGCTTGATCCTGGAGAGCCTGTCCGGTGTCGGGCATTTACTCGGGTGGCAGTGGATGTTTTTGCTCGAAGGGCTGCCTTCGATCGTTGCCGGTCTCCTGGCCTACGTGTACCTCACCGATCGGCCCGAGCAGGCTGACTGGCTGAGCGCGGCTGAAAAGCGTTTCCTGATCGAGGAGCTTCGCCACGAAGCGCAAGCCAAGGCCGGACGCGCACATGCATCGATCTGGGTTGCGTTGAAGGAGCCGAAGTTCTACATCCTGACCTTCGCGTACTTCAGCGTGCCGTGGGCCAGCATCGTCGTGCACATCTGGGCGCCCGGCGTCATTCAGAAAAGCGGCGTAACGAACTTCTGGCACATTGGACTGCTTTCCGCGGTTCCTTACGTGGTCGGCGCGGCCGTGATGTATCTGCTCGGCCGTAGCTCGGACAGGATGCTTGAACGACGCTGGCATTTCATGGTGAGTACCGTGCTCGCTGCAGCGGGCGTGGCGCTTTTGCCGCTGGCCGCGAACAACCTTGGCTTACTGATGTTCTTGCTATGCGTGGCGACTGCGGGGTACCTGGGCATGTTGTCGCTGTTCTGGACAATCCCCCCGGCCTATTTGTCGACTACGGTTGCCGCGAGCGGCATCGGCCTTATTAGCACCCTTGGGCAGTTGGGTGGAATCTCCGCGCCCACCGTCATTGGTTTCGCATCCACACATTTCGGCAGCAACGAGATGGGACTTTACGCAGTCGCGATCGTGTCGATTCTGGGTGGACTGGCCGTCGTGCTTGGCATTCCGGCTGCCGCGATCAACGAGCGTTAGTTAGTCAATCGCTAACCTTCGATTTTCTCCACCGCCGCCAGGATCTGGTCGCCCAGCGCCAGCAACGGCCCCGACAACTCGCGCGTCACCGCCTGGACCGGATCAGTCGTACGGACACTGAAATTCAACACCACGCAAGCATGGCCCGGGATCAAGAGCGGCGTAGCAAGAGCGACCACCTCCGGCTGCCAGCTCGCCGCGCAATAGCCGTGCTCGTGAACGCTCGCGACGGCGCTCAGGATCTCGGCACGAAGCCGGGCCCAGCCGGTACGGCCGCGTTGCTCGAAGCTGAGCATGAGTACGTCGAATGCCTTTTGTTCAAGGGTTGCAAGATACGCTCGGCCAAGCGAAGTCAGCTCCATGGGCACCCGTTGTCCCGACACTATGTTTCTCAGCGAAACCCGCTGGTTGTAACGGACCGATTCCAGATAGACCATCTCTTCGCGATCGGCTGCCGCGAGACCTGCATTGATATGGTGCCTCTGCGCAATCTCGCGAATCAGCGGCGCTGCCGCCTGCAGGAGGGTCGAGCCGCTGCGCATGGCATGAGAGAGGCTTAACACGGGTACACCAAGACGATAGGCCTTGCGCCCAACGTCGTGCTCGAGATATCCGGCCGCAGCCAGCGTTTGCGTGAGTCGACTGACAGTGGCCTTTGGCAGCCCGGTTCGCTCAACGAGATCTCCATTGCCGAGCAACGTCGCCCCGGGACCAAAGGCTCGCAGCAGTTCCAACCCTCGCTCCAGCGAGCGATTCGAGACGGCGCCTCGACGGGGTTTGTGTATTGGCTTGCTATCCGGCATTGGGACAGTATTCCTTATGTCTTGCCTGCATCAGGTAACGCCTTTTGTCTGGACTTCCCATGCTTTGGGCTTGTTGTCGCGCTTTCGGGCGTCGCTATTATTGCATCAACGCTTTGACCTAAACTCCGTTCAAAACCTCGCAAAATGACGATCCATTTTCCATTCGCACCTGACAATCTGAATGCTCTGACCGCGTCACACACCTAGGAGAAATATCATGGTTAGTATCGAAAAAATCAGCTTCAGGCGGGTCTGGTTCATCACCGGTGCGTCACGCGGCCTTGGCGCGCTCATCGCCGACGCAGCGTTGGCTGATGGAAACGCCGTGGTTGCAGCGGGTCGCAATGTTGCAGCAATCACGGAGCGACTTGGCGAATCGCCGGCGCTCCTGCCCGTGGCGCTTGACGTGACCGATGAAGCGCAGGGAAAAGCAGCGGCTAAAGCAGCGGTTGAAAAATTTGGCCGGATCGATGTTTTGATCAATAACGCAGGTTTCGGATTGTTGGGGGCTATCGAAGAGTCTAGCGACGCTGACGTGCGCCAAATGTACGACACCAACGTGTTCGGGCTGTTGAATGTCACGCGTGCCGTTTTGCCCGTGATGCGTTCGCAGCGTGCGGGCCACATCATCAACATGTCGTCGATCGGCGGTTATCGCGCAGGCGCCGGATTCGGCGCTTATTCATCGACCAAGTTTGCGGTCGAGGGTTTGACCGAGGCGTTGCGAGCGGAACTGAAACCACTCGGTATCTACGCTACAGTCGTGGAACCCGGATACTTCCGTACGGACTTTCTCGACGCGTCGTCGCTGAAAGTTGCCCGAGAAGTGATCGCCGATTATGACGAGACTTCGGGAAACGTACGCAGGATCGCCGCGAGCCTTAACCACAGTCAGCCGGGTAACCCAGAGAAATTGGCGAAAGCCATGATCGAACTGGTCGACGCGTCAACGCCTCCGTTGCGCTTGCCGCTGGGCACCGACACGCTAAAGGCCATCGCTGAGAAAAACGCGTATGTCACGCAAGAGACGGAGACCTGGAGAGCGCTGTCAGCATCAACTGACTTTGCTGCATCATAGTTTTCGTCAGACAGGTATGCGCCACGCAGGCGTCGAAACGAAAGCATGCGCACCAAACGATGAGCTTTTGACGCAATGCGAGTTCGTCGGACACCCAGATGTTGAC
>NZ_JBAUSA010000544.1:0-1746 GCF_049581465.1 Caballeronia sp.
GGCGCGATCCAGATGCAGCAGTTCGCCGAGCGAAGCGGCGACCGTCAGCTCGCCGCGAATGTTGACGAGACCCAGGACGACGCGGTTACGTCGATGAGGCAGCGAGTGGATCGGCCTTATGTCGTCAACCTGCCGTAGCGCGGTGGTCGGCAGCGCGAGCCACTCGTCGGCGATACGAAACACAAGCGCTGAGTGCGTCGTGACGGGTTCGGCAACGGTAGCATCGGATGCGCTATCCGCACCATCCGCTTCGTCCAGGGGACGATCGAGCAAAGCGGCGGCCGCCTGTTCAAAGACCGGACAGTTCAGGCAGCGCGTATGCTCGGCCAATCGCGGGCACGAGCCGTCGCCACTCGTGCCGATGCGATTCCAGCAGGCGTCGAGGGGCGCTGCCGCATGGGGCATTTCAAGGGCGCCGTGGAGCATGGGATCCTCGTAGGTGATCTGTGTGCGCGGCCTTTGGCTTCGATGCCTGCTCCGCTGCGCGCTGCGCACGGCGCGTCAGATGTTGCGCACCTGCGCTATCGCCGGTCACGTCGAGCAGCGCGGCAAGATGCGTCAGTGCTTCGTAATGGGCCGGCTCGAGGTACAGCGCCTTGCGGTAGAAAGCACTTGCGTCGGCGCTCTTGCCACGTGCATCTGCGATCAGTCCGAGCAGATAGAGCGGGTCCGCGTCCGATCCGTGCATGCTCAGGAATTCGTGCGCAAGGCGCTCGGCTTCGTCGAGACGGCCAGCGTCAGCCAGGCGGCGCGCCTCGCTCAGTGAGAGCGGCGGCTGTGCGTGTGCTGGCGCGGGCGAAACCGTGGGCTGCTTGCGTGCAGTGGGGACCGGAGCAAACTTGGGCGCAGCGATGTGCGCCACGCCAGATGCGATGTCGGGAGCAGGACGCGGCGCGGTGATGGAGTGCGGTTTCATCGCCCACAACGCTCCGGGCGCTGGACTCGCCGGGACGAACAGTCTGTCGGAGTGCTGAGTAGTGTCCTTGGGCGGCGCACGCTGGAACGCGAAAGCGAGCGGTATGCGGGCAGAAGTCATCGCGTGGCGCATCATCAAGCCGGTTTCGGCCGGTCCGACAAAAATCGTGCCGTTGTCCGCGAGTTGTGCGTCGAGCAGGCTGATCGCGCGATCTTGCGCGTCCCGATGGAAATAAATCAGCACGTTACGGCAGAAGATGAAGTCGTAGCGTCTATCTGCGTCATGCCGTGGCTCGAACAGGTTGGCGTGCGCGAAATGAACCGACTGCTGGACGCGCTCGTTGAGCAGCCAGCCGTCGACCGTTGCGCTGAAATGGCGCTCGCGGAAATCGATCGCATGACCACGAAACGAATTGCGTCCATAGACCGCCTTGCTCGCGAGTTCGATCACGCGCGCGCTGATGTCGAGTGCATCGACCGCGAAGCGTCCCGCGCCAATACCCGCGTCGAGCAACGCCATGGCAATCGAATACGGTTCCTCGCCGGTGGAGCAGGGCGCGCTCAGCACACGCAACACGCGCGCCGGGTCGCGGGCAAGGCGTTCGTGGGCAAGCCGCGCTAGCGCGACGAATGCCTCGCGGTCGCGAAAAAACCATGTTTCGGGCACGACAAGGCGCTCGACCAATGCCTGCCGTTCATCTGGCGATGCGTTCAGCAGTAACCAGTAGTCCTCAATCAGATCGTTCGTGATGCTTGCCCACGATTCATCGGTCACCGTGGCGTCGGCGCCGTGATGCAAGGCGAGATGCACGTGTTTGGCCTGCGTTGCAC
>NZ_JBAUSA010000545.1:0-2586 GCF_049581465.1 Caballeronia sp.
TGGCTCAGAGGCGGTAGCTTGCGCTGCCCGAGCGCAGGCGGCCGGACATAGCGTCTTGGCGACAGGAGAGGCTGCGAAGTTGGGCACGCGAGAGGAAGCCGGTTCTGTAGCGGAGGTTCAGCGCGCAGTGCAGGACTGCGTGGCACTCGGCCGGTTCAGCGCATATCAATTGGAGGCTCGAGAGGCCTTTTCCCGCTATGCGCAGGAGCCAATCCTGTCGTGCTGTTCACAGAAGATTTGTGCGGCGGCCGCGGCGAGCGCCAGTTGATGCGCGAAGTGCAAGTGAACGTGGCGTACCGCTGGTTCGCGGGCTTTGGGCTCACGGACCGCGTGCCCGATACCTCGAACTTTCTCGCAGAACCGACGCCGTCGTTTCACCGATACCGCCGGCTGCAGTGGACATCGACCGCGCCGACCAGGGCCAAGAAGCCGTTCAAGCGCGACGACAGGCCGCGCGGGTTCTTCTATCTGGACCGTCGAACCGTCGACGCAAAACATTCCCTGATTACCGATACCCACGTCACGCGGACTAGCGTGTATGACAGCCAGCCTTATCTTATCTAGCAAGGCTGGCACGGCGGCACGAGCGCTTCGGGTTTCGAGTCGAGGCGGTGGGCGTTGGCGCGGGGTACTTCACGCGGGCGGTGTGTCAGGACTTGGAAAACCTGGGTGTCAAGGGCGTGATGGGATATCGGACGCCCAACCACAAGTCGGGGTTCTTCTACAAACGCGACTATGAGTACGCCGCGTATCGTGGTGAATACCACCGACGCCAACGGTTTAATGCGGCCGTCGGGATCCCGCGCGCTTTGGCTTCGGGAGGTTAGCGACGCCTTTCGAGTCTCCACGGATATCCTGGTTCGAGCACGACTCAGATCCAGATGATTTTACATAATGTTAATTATCTACCTTTTGCGTGTCGGAGCTTTTTAGAAATGTCCGGTTCTGGCTAATTAGAAATGTCCGACTCTGTCCTCCTGGCGCACGCTGGTAAAAGCATGTCGTCAAGGGGCTGATCATGAATGAGCGTGGTTTCGTCACGGTGAGTATGCATGAGCTCGAGCGGATCAAGATTATCGCGGCGGTGGCTGAGCATCGACTCAAGGTCGTGCAGGCGGCCGAGCGTCTAGCGCTGTGCGAACGGCAAGTGAGTCGATTGGTCCGGCGCTACGAAGCCAGCGGTCCCGCCGGGCTGGTGTCAGGCCGGCGCGGCCAGCCAAGCAACCGCGAGTTGCCGATCGAGGTGCGAGCTCGGGCCATGGCGCTGGTACGCGAGCGTTACGCCGATTTCGGCCCGACACTGGCCTGCGAGAAGCTGCGCGAATGTCATGGCACGACGCTGGCCAAGGAAACGGTGCGGCGCTGGATGCGCGACGCCGGATTGTGGATTCCGCGCAAGCAGCGTCCGCCCAAGATCCACCAGCCGAGGAACCGGCGGGCGTGTCTGGGCGAGCTGATCCAGATCGACGGCAGCGATCATCGGTGGTTCGAGGAACGCGCGCCGGCCTGCACGCTGCTGGTGTTTATCGACGATGCCACGAGCCGCCTGATGATCCTGCACTTCACCGCGACCGAGTCGACTTTCAGCTATTTCGAGGCGACGCGCCAGTACCTCGAAGCCTATGGCAAGCCGGTCGCGCTCTACAGCGACCGCGCGAGCGTGTTCTCGTGCAACAGCCATTCGAGCACGCCGGGCAAGGGTGTGACTCAATACGGGCGGGCCATGTTCGAGCTGAACATCGATACCTGGTGTGCCAACAGCAGCCAGGCCAAGGGGCGCGTGGAGCGCGCCAACCTGACCTTGCAGGACCGGCTGGTCAAGGAACTGCGACTGCGCAACATCGACACACGCGAGGCGGCGAATGCTTATGCGCCCCACTTCATTGCCGACTTCAATGGCCGCTTTGGCAAGGTCCCAAAAAGCACATTCAACGCGCATCGGCCGCTGCGCGAGGACGAAGATCTCGACCTGATTCTGAGCTCGCGCGTGCCTCGGCGTGTGTCAAATTCGTTGACGGTCCAGTACGACCGGGTGATTTACATGCTGGCCGATACGGCCGAGAATCGAAGCTTGATCCACAAGTATCTGGACGTGTTTGAATACCCCGACGGGCGCATCGAGATACGCGTCAATGGGGCCGCTCTCCCCTATGTCGAATACGACCGTCTGTCGGAAATCGATCAAGGTGCTGAGATCGACAATAAGCGTCTGAGTCATGCGTTGCGGCTCGCGCAGGTGATTCAGGCACAACGCGACGACCGGCGCGCATCGGGCTCGCCTTCGCGCACCAACCAGGGTGAAGCGCCGCGTTCTAAGGAGCGTAAAGCGGGGACCAAAAAGCAACGCGAGCTGACACTCGATGACTTGAATGCGGCGGTCTTGAGAACTGCCGAAAGGCGGGTAGCCGCGGTGGGGAAATGACCCTTTCAAGAGGAGATTAACAAGGCTAAAACCCGACACTTCTAAAAAGCCCAACCCCCGACATCTGAATCTGGCCTCGACATTGCGTGTGACGGCAATATCCTAATGTCGTGTTTTAGCAAGATAGGAATGTCGTGTTTGGGGGCTGGCGTCGCCAGCGCAGC
>NZ_JBAUSA010000546.1:0-2309 GCF_049581465.1 Caballeronia sp.
CTGAAGACCTACGGGGACGATCGTATCGAATTACGCTTGCGCGGTTTATCGAAAGAAAAACGCGACGAAATTCGCGTTCAAATCGAAAAGATGCTTAAAGCGAATCCCGAATCCTGAACAATCGGGACAGAAGCAACGCACGAGAGCGACGCGCGAGCATCGTTCTCATGCGGCACGGCTTTGGTTCAATGTGAAGGCGAGTAAATCGCCATCGGTCGGTTCGCCCCATGTCTTGCGCGCGAGCCAGTCAAAAAACGAGGTCTCGGCCAGCTTGGATTCGAGACCGCGCTTACGCCAGTCGTCTCGCATGTGGGTACCGAGATCGGGAAGCACGTCATCTTCGAACGTGCGACGAGCCAGTTCCCGTTCCAGTTCGCCCTGCTCATCGTAGAGAGCGCGCGCCTCTTTCCGACGAAACAGGGAGTACTCGCTGAGCAGCCTCGCTTTAAGGTCGTCGGCCGGCGCGGCAGTGCTTCTTGTGGGCGCCGAAACTGCCGGTAACGCCTCGACCTGCGGCGCATACCCTTTCTTGAGTGCGTCCTTGAACAGCGCACCTGCGCTTCGAACCGGCGGCAAAGTCGTGCTGCGCATTCGTTGCTCAGTCATTTGCAATGCCGATCTGATCCGATTTTCCTCGCTGTCGGCGTACAGCGTTTGCGCATCTTTAAGGGGGATCCCGATCTTCACCATGCGATCGACGAGCGTGCTGTCGAAGACGTTAGGGTGTTCGTCGAGCGCCAGCATCGGCTGCTTGCGCTCGGTCACCCGAAACTGAATTTCAGCGACGCGCCGACCTTCCCGATGTTCGATCAATTCCACGAAGATATTTGTGACCGCGTTCACTTCGGCAATTGCCGGTCGAAGATAGTCACGCTTGAAATACTTGTATTCGCGCTTCGCTTCGTCGCCGGCTTCCGTATCAGGAGTGCCGGACAGAATGGGTCGCCACCACTCCCACGTTTCCCGCATGGTGAGATGGCTCGGATTCGTCAGGTAGCGCACGCAAATTTCATAGAGCGACAGCCCCGCGCTACTGCGAAGCTGACTCTGGAACTGGAGGCTCAGGCGAGCGTACTGCACCGGATCAAGCAGCTTCTTCTTGATTTTCGGGGCAAACGAAAACTCGACCCACACGCGGCGAGTGGCTGGATCTTCAAGGATTTCCGCGTCGGCGATCAACGTCGAGATACCCCACTTACGGCCAGGCTTCTGACTCGACGTGCCGGTACTCCATTCCACCTGGACAGACACCATTCGACGCAGGTGCTCTTTGACCAGCGCCGTGTCATTGGAGTCGAACGCAGAGTTTGCAACAATGTCTGACAGTAGCGCGCGGTAGGTATCGCCGGATTCGTCGGCCTGTTGCGCGACAGCCAACAGGACGTTGAAAAGCTTCCGGGTCAGCAACGTAATCTTGCCGCTTTTCGGCTGGATCGCGATCGCTTCGACAGCTTTGCGCAACTCAGCCGAACTCGGGTTCACCACATCGGTTTTCTTTGCGCGCTTGGTCGCCATACTGGGATCACAGGAATTTTCGGAAAGCATACTCATGACGGTGATGCTCGTCTACAGGCTCAGGCTCACCGTGCAGCGGTGAAACCGGTCGCGCTCATCGACTCACTGAGGTGTGTTCCTGAAAAGGCTCACCACTCACCGTTGGCGAGCATCGCATCGACCCCCGCGCCGCGCGGGTAAACGGTCTGCGGGAGAAAACGCGCCAGTCACGAGCGCTCGCGTCTGTTCCCGTATTCCCTCACCGCAAATATTTTTACAATGACTGTCGTTTTTGTTTGTCGCCCATGATTATCAAAAAATAGGCTGTCACGGACGGTGAAACGCGGGAATATCCCGAATATGCGGTCGAAAATGGCGAATAGCCGGGCGAACCGGCGCAAATCGATCTCGAAAGTTCTCACCTTCGGAGTGAAGCCAGGTTTTTAGCGCGTGGAGTTAGCGGTTGGACCGTTGTAGATGTGGAATTCTCAAGGTCCCGCAAAAGCTCACCTTTCGCGATTCGGAAGGCTTATGGGTTGAGGAAGAACCGGACATCGGCTCCCGAAAACACTCACCTCAGCGCAAATTGTTGACAATTTGGCGTCGTTTTGGCCGTTCGACCGATGCAATGCCTCCATATCTGAGAGCATCGCATCCCGTAGAAGCTCACCTTACGCCTGATAAAGCGCTTCAAACTGGCTTTATCGGGGCCGCGTGGAACTCCCGAAAACACTCACCTATACTGACGTGACACTAACGTGTTTCCAAACAATCATCCGTAAAATCAATGCGTTACATAACAATGTGTCCAAATG
>NZ_JBAUSA010000547.1:0-2714 GCF_049581465.1 Caballeronia sp.
GTTCGTACACTTGCTTCAGTTGCTCGTCCGACACCGGCTCGGGAAGCCACCCGTTTTGGCTACGACCATTGCGAAACACACGGTCTAAAAAAAGTTCATCAACCATAAATCGATACCTTATTGGAGAGAAACGGTACCGCGCGAAAGCACGGTACCTTAGGCTATTAGTGAGTTAGATGGACATTGTCCCGCTAAGCGCCAGCGATTCTTGATGCCGCGCCGAATCGAGCGCTTTGGCGTAGTCGGCGGTCGCTTTGTAATCGGAGTTGATGTCGACTTCCGACTCGATTCCACACACCCGGCGAGCGAGCCTTGCGTACGGGCCCGAGCCAGAGAATTCCGCCCGTTGCATGGTTAGCGTGCGAATGGCTTGCAGCGGCGTGCCGTTGAAATTTTCGAAAATAAACAGGCGGCTACCCCAGTCCGTCAGGAACAGGTCACGGATCACCCGGCCGATCTTAAGGCGGTCATGTGGCTTGCCGACGGGTCCGCTATTCAGGCGTTCGAACCAGGGGTTGAGCGTCGCATCGTTCCATTGATCCTCGCTGGCGAAGATCAGGGCACTACGCCCGGAAAGGTCGACCAGTTCGTAGATCATTTGCGAGAAGTTCTCGAGATACAGCGCGCGGCCAAAATCGTAGATCAAGATATTCGGCTTGTAATGGCCGCCGGGCGTGTGAAAGCCCAATTCCTCGGCCGCGATAACGTGGGCTAGCATGGCCTGATGGAAACCAATTAACTTCGCAACGCGGGTCATCACGGCGGGAATCTTGTTGGTTCCAATATGCTCGGTGATCAGGACGGCTAGTCCGGCCATGAGCTCAGCGCGCACCATCTGGCGAACCAGCGCATGGTAATGCAGCCAGTCGAACACACGTTGCGGGTAAAGCTTGGCATGTTCAGGATTGCCAATATGGAAGACATGCGACCACGGAATGAAGACATTCTCGAAAAGAGTCATACCGTCGAGTTCATCGCCCTGCGAGGCCAGCGGGTGTTCGATTGGATCTTCCTTCGCCACGCCCTCACGACAAACGATCGTCACCCCTTTGGTATTGACCGGGGTTGCTGCGAAAATAACCTGCTCGCCGGGAATGCCGGGCCGGAAGAATACGCCGATATGGATCCAGTCCGCAAAAGCGACGCCCGTGCCGATCGCTTTAACGCCATTGACAACGATTCCCTTCTCGTTCTTTTCAACGATACGCAAACCGGGCGAGCGCTCCTGTGCATCCGGGCTGGACCGGTCCATTTGCGGATCGACAAATTGCGGTGCGCAGTTAAAATCGTTGTCCCTCGCAAAGTTGACGAAGTTAACGATATTCTTTCCCTTGATGTGGCCTTCCGCACCAATGGATTGAGTCTCCCACGGCGTCGGATCGTCCAGGTAAGTCGTCAAGACGTAGTTATTCACATCGGGACTACGGGGAAAGGATGCACCAGCCATTTCACGCATTACGGTCTCGTGATACTTGCGCTTACGCCTGAGTTGTTCCTTATTGTGGTGGCTGAACCATTGCATTGCACGTCGCTCACCATCCTCGTCAATATAAGTCATGACGTCTTGCAAATCGGCCCGATGATGCAAGTCGTAGAAATCTGCATGGCGCTGCGCATAGTCACGTGTTTTCGGGTGCGTGGCAATGTTGTCGATCTTTTCGTTTCCCACCCAGACTTGACGCCCGTCATTCAGGGATTCAAGGTATTGACGACCGGTTCGAATCATGACTTATCCTTCGAGAATTTAATGTAAAGCGACGGGTTAAAGCGTTGCGGGTTGGGTTGTTGCGTAGGCGCGCTGGTAGTAAGCGAGGGGGTGGCGTTCGTCTGCCTTAGTGGTTGCGATTACGCGTGCGAAGATAAGGCTGTGTGTCCCAACCTCAATAGCATCTGCAACACGACAATCGAGCGTCATCATTGCTTCTTTGCAGTAGGGCGCGCCGCTTGCCAGGGTTCCCCACTGACTCCTGGCAAACCGTTCGGGCATTGACAAGCCGCCGACCCCCGCGAAGAGCTGGGACAGTTCACTTTGGCCTGCGCTTAACCAGTTCACAGTGAGTATCCCGTTCGCCTTGATTACGCCATTCGCGAAGCTGCTGCGATTGATGCAAACCAAAACAGTCGGAGGGGTGTCACATACTGAGCAGACTGCAGAGCAGGTCACTCCGGCTCTCCCACTCGGGCCGTCAGTGGCCAGGATAGTCACCGGGGTAATTGCTTTGGAGAGCGCCTCCCTGAACTCAGTCGCGCTTACTTCCGCGCATATTGTCTCCGGCATAGTTCCCAGTAGTGAGCCAACTGTCGAATCAGCTGCTATTTCTTGTCTATTCTGCGTGTTGGGCATCACGCGTCTCCAGATGGAAGGTTACTCGGGCTTTTGATTTCCTTTCCGTTTATGGAATTGATTGTTATCTTTTTCTTTTTGGGAATCTACAGATTGGCGGCATAAACACTATTCCGTCAGGGCATCGATATAGATGCACCAAGCGACTGCTTCACTGCGCAAAGGCGGAGGTGGCCTGAGAGACACAGGCTGAGATGGCGTTAGTCTCGCCCGCCCGGAAGATTGAAAAGGCGGTGAGCGAAGAAGGCAGGACGAGCTTCGGTCGACTAGACCGTCCGCTGAAGCAACACAAGCCGAAATTACAGTTGAGGCGGGCTCGATGGCATTTCAAATACCGTGAAGAAAGGCAGCCCGTCACCCATCGTTCTTA
>NZ_JBAUSA010000548.1:0-11007 GCF_049581465.1 Caballeronia sp.
GCTCATCAGCGAGTCCTTCACCGACGAAGCCGACGACGCGCTGCTGCCGCTCAAATAATTGTTCTTGACGCAGAACTGCAGCACACCGGCGACATTGCCGGTGCTGCCCGATGTAACGGATTGTCCGGGCAACATGCTGCTCAGGCCGCTCATGCCGCTGGACGATCCGCCACCCTTGAGCAGGTTGCCGATCTGCGCGTGGGCGGCGGAAACGGGAAGCAACACGGCGATCAGAATCCCAGTCACAGTGGCGCGGTGAGTACGGATTTTCATAGTAGAACTCCTTTATTCCTTGGCTGGCGAAAAGCCCCTCTCTGACGTAAAAATTTACAGAGGAGACCGGCCGTTTCGAGGCGAATATCTATCGTGCCTTGGAAGCGAATTCAGTTCAATGAAAATCCCGGCTGACGCTCGTCAGTCCGCCTAATAGATGAGACATATCAACTAATCGTTGCGCTACGAGATGCCGCACCTCGCCTTCACACTGCCACGTCCCGTACACGGCGAGCAGCGTGGCGCCGAGCGCTTCGCGCCGTTGCCTCTCCAGAAGACTGGGCCACACGATCACGTTGACGTTGCCGGTTTCGTCTTCGAGCGTAACGAACATCACGCCTTTCGCAGTGCCCGGCCGTTGTCGCACCGTGACGAGTCCGCAGCCGCGTGCGAGCTTGCCGTTGCGGTAATTGCGCAATGTCGACGCTGGCATCAGTCGCTGTTCGAGCAACGCCGGCCGCAACAATTCGAGCGGATGGCGTCCGAGCGTGAGACCCGTCGCCTTGTAGTCACTGACAATATCATCGCCCTCCGATGGCGCGCCAAGCAGCGGCGTAACGTCTTCTACACGGGCGTCGGTGAGCATGTCCTTGTCGGGCACCGCAGCCGCCGATTGCCAGAGCGCTTCGCGCCGATTGCCCGCCAGCGAGGCCAGGGCGTTGGCCGCAGCAAGTGCCTGCAAGTCGTGCCGGTCAAGTTGAGCGCGTTGTGCAAGGTCCCCCACGTTCGCAAACCGGCGGACGGAGCGCGCGGTTTCGATACGCTGCGCCGCACCGTCCCGCATCCCGCGAAGTAGCGACAAACCCAGCCGCACCGCAGGCCTGTCGTGACCTTCCACATGATCTTCCTGACGCTCCAGCACTGAATCCCAGCCGCTGATGGCGACATCGGCGGGAAGTACGGTTACGCCATGACGCCTTGCATCCTGCACGAGTTGCGACGGCGAATAGAAGCCCATGGGCTGTGAATTCAGCATGGCCGCGAGAAAGGCCGCCGGCTCGTGGCGCTTCAACCAACTGCTGACATAGACGAGCAGCGCGAAACTGGCTGCATGGCTTTCCGGAAAACCATATTCTCCGAAGCCCTTGATCTGCTCGAAAATACGTTCTGCAAACGCCTTTTCATAGCCACGTTCGATCATGCCGTTCACTATGCGATCGTAGTATTTTTCCAGGCCACCCTTGCGCTTCCAGGCGGCCATCGCGCGGCGCAGGGCGTCAGCTTCTCCGGCCGTGAAGCCCGCTGCAATCATCGCAATCTGCATGACCTGTTCCTGGAAGATCGGCACGCCCAGGGTTCTTTCCAGTGCAACCCTCAGATCATCATTAGGATAGCTGACTTCCTCCAAACCCTGCCGCCGCCGCAGATACGGATGCACCGCGCCGCCCTGAATCGGGCCGGGACGCACGATTGCGACCTCGATGACCAGATCGTAGAACTCGCGCGGCCGCAGTCGCGGCAACATCGACATTTGCGCACGCGACTCGATCTGGAATACGCCAATGGTGTCCGCATTCGAGATCATGTCGTAGGTCGGCTTGTCGTCGGGTGGAATGTCCTGCATCTCGAAACGCTCGCCACGCTGTTCGGAAATAATGTCCAGCGTGCGCCGAATGGCCGACAACATGCCGAGCGCGAGCACATCGACTTTTAAAAGACCGAGCGCTTCCAGATCGTCCTTGTCCCACTGGATCACGCTGCGATCCTGCATCGCCGCATTTTCGACCGGCACTAGCCGGGTGAGCTTTTCGCGGCTGATGACGAAACCACCGGAATGCTGCGACAGATGCCTCGGAAAATCCAGCAATTGCGCGGCCAGCGACGCCCACGCCTGAATCAACGGATTCTCGGGATCGAGACCGGATTCGGTGAAGCGTTGTAGCAGGTCCTGAGTGTTGTCGAACCACTGATGCGACTTCGCGACGCGATCCACAATCTGCGGATCGACACCCAGCGCCTTGCCCGTTTCCCGCAATGCACCCCGCGGCCGATACGTTGAAACAGCCGCCGCGATCGCCGTGCGGTCGCGTCCATATTTTCGATAGATGTACTGGATGACTTCCTCGCGCCGCTGATGCTCGAAGTCGACATCGATATCCGGCGGCTCGCCGCGTTCCTTGCTGATAAAACGCTCGAACAGCATGTTGCTGCGAGCCGGATCGACTTCGGTGACACCCAGGCAATAGCAGACCGCGGAGTTGGCGGCCGAACCGCGTCCCTGGCAAAGAATGTTCTCGCTGCGCGCGAAGCGAACGATGTCATAGACTGTCAGGAAATACGCCTCGTATTGCATTGCCGAGATCAGGTCGAGTTCATGTTCGATCTGCGTCTGCACCTTGTGCGGAATGCCGAGTGGGAAACGCCGGTGCGCGCCAATGTAGGTTTCCTGCCGCAAGTAAGCCGCATGGGTATATCCGGGCGGCACGAGTTCGTCGGGATATTCGTAGCGCAGGTCATCGAGTGAAAACGAACAGCGCTTGAGCACGTTGAGCGTTTCGTCGAGCGTGTATTCCGGATAAAGATTCGCAAGACGCAGCCTTGAACGCAGATGCTGTTCGGCGTTGGGCGCGAGATCGTAACCGCATTCCGACACCGGACGGCCGACGCGAATCGCGGTCATGGTGTCCTGCAACGGCTTGCGCGAACGAACGTGCATCACCACATGGCCGGTCGCGACCACGGGTATTTTATAAAGCGAAGCCACATGCTCGACCATGCCGCGATGGATGTCGTCGAGCGCGCGCTGGTGCAGCGTCAAACCGACCCATGCGCGCTGTGGAAACGTGTTGTCGAGCCATTCGACCTGGGCATCGAGCGGTTGCTGTTTCGCGGGGAAATCGGGAACCAGGATCGCGAGGCAATGCGGCATGCCGCGCAGATGAGCGTATTGCTTGTCGGGTCGCGCGATATCGTTCGGAGTCAGAAGGTAAGTGCCCTTCCTGGCACGCATGCGGCCGATGGTAATCAGTTCGGACAGGTTGCCGTAGCCCTCGCGGTTTTGCGCCAGCAAGACGAGTCCGAAAGCGGGCGTGAGATCCGCATTGACGAGCCTGAAGTACGACCCTATAACGATCGGAAAACCAAGCTTCTTCGCTTCCACATGGGCACGAACCACGCCCGCGACCGAGCATTCATCGGTGATCGCAAGCCCCGCATAGCCCAGTTGCTGCGCGCGCGCCACCAGCTCTTCTCCACGCGAAGCGCCGTAGAGAAAAGTGAAGTTGGAAAACGCGAAAAGCTCCGCGTACGCGGGCAGCATGGAGAAGGTCGTATCCATGGCGCATTATCCAAACAGGCCGTGGAGGAACCAGCGTGGGTCGTCGGCGTCCGCACTGCCTGGCCGCTCACGATAGATCCAGTAGCAACTCTGGTCGTTCGCTTGCGCGACAAAGTAATCGCGGCTCGTCAGGCCCCCGTCGAACCATCCCGCTTCAATGCGCTCGCCGGTCGACATCAGCTTGAGCGACGAACCATAGAACGGACGATGGTTCTTCATCATCAGTTGCAGCGGCTTTTCAAGCAGCCACGCAGGGCGCGGCAGGTCGGCGGGCACGGCTTCGGGCTTTTGAGTATCGGTGACGGAGATCCATCGATTGGCATGTTCCGGCCGATGATCAGACGAAGGCGCCGGCCGCAACACGTTCGCGGCGCCCAGCCGCGCGACCAGTAATTCCAGCAGCCGGTTGTGGTCTTCAGCCGTACCGCCGGGTTCGGGAAACAGCGATTCGGTTGGCGGTTCCGCAGGCTGCACTTTCGTCGCCGTCAGTCGAAGCGCGAGCACGGCCGCCACGAGTTCAGTGCGCCCAAGCCGTTCCTTGAGCAGGCGCATGAGATGTTCTTCGTGCCACGTCGGCTCGCCGAGTGCGATCTGGATGATGGTGGGATCGACGGCTTGGCGGCCGCGTTCATGTTCCAGGATAAGTGCGGCGTGCGTGAGCGCCAGTTGTTGCGCGCTCAGCCAGCCGCACAGTTGCACGATCAGGCGGCGTGCGGAAAAGAGCATGGCCTCGGCATGCTCGATCCGGTCGGGCAACTCGATGCGCGCGCTGAAACCCGGCGGCACGGCCAGCCATTCGTAAAGCTCGGGCGCGAGACCATAGGCGCGATCGAGCGAATCCAGCAACTCGACGCCGCAACGCTTTTTCAGGCCGGCGCGCGGCAAGCGGCGGATATCGTCGAGCGTCTTGCAACCAAGACCCTCAAACCAGTCGATGAAGGCGCGCACTTCCGGTGCGGCGGAAAACGGCAGCGGCCCGAGCGCGCGTTCGAGCGACGTCATCTTGAGGACCCGCCGTTTGCTGCGCTGGGCGCGTCCGGCCGATTGAGCCAGCAGCCACGCGCCCTGGCCAGTCGGCGCCGTGCTCATGCGCGCCGTGACCCCGATCGCGCCGACAATCTCGCGCATCTGGCGACACAGGCGCACGATGCCGCCGAAAAGCCGCAAGCTCGCCGTTACATCGATAACAACGGTTTCCTCGTCGCAGAGCGCAGCCATCGGGGAAAATTTCATCAGCGAAAAAGCGACTTCGCGCATGACATCGCTTTCGCGGATCAGGTCGCGCTCATGCATCGCGATGTCCGGCGACAACGTGAGGACGCCACCGCGCTTCATGCCCACGCACACGCCGGCTTCGCGCGCGCCCCGGTCCGCGATGAACACCTTGTCGCGCATGAGGACGACACAGCCGTGTTCTGCTTCACGCGACCAGCGGGGACGGAATACTTCCAGCGATAGCCGGGGCAGATGTATGCCGACGTACACGGGCATAGGGACTCAGCAGGATCGGAGAGGGTTGCAGGGTGATCGACAGTTGTTCGGCGCGAGTCGGGCCTTTACGCTTGATCACATCGACGACAATGCCGTCGCCGGCGGGACGCACGCCGAGTCGCAACGTAGCCGGCGACGAATCCGATGCGCTTGCCAGCGGCCGCACCATCAGGAACAGCGTCTCCGATGATTGAGCCGCCATATGGAGGCGCCGCAGGGATTCGGTGCGCGCATGGTTTTGCCAGACGATAAGCGCGCCGCAACTGCCGGTCTTGAGGATTTGTTCGGCGGACCACAATGCATCGGCGGTTTTCGACGCACGCAGTCGAATCAATTTGTCGAGCGGAACCCCCAGGTAGGCGAACGCGAGAGAATTAGGAAGGTGAGGCGGTTGCACGAGCACGATCGGGCGCTTGCTGACGGCGGCGAGCGCAGGACGCAACAATCTGATTTCGCCCACGCCCGGCTGTTGCACCAGCAACTCGACGAGCGTTCCCAGCGGCCATCCGCCGCCCGGCAATTCCGCCGACAGCACCGCGTAGCCCGTGTCGACAGTCGGCCCGCGTGCATGAGCGAGCTGCGACCCGCGCCACAAGGCAGGATGGATATCTTCGACGTTTTTAGGCAGGGCGGACATGATAAAGTGCTGTATGGATATACAGTACTTTACTTGATATTGAGATAAATTGAACTGTCCTTTTTTATCGGAGGCATGCGGTGACCATTCTGGTTGGCACGGCGTCGTGGACGGACCCCACGCTTATCAAGTGCAAGCGCTTTTATCCGCCTGGTTGTTCGAGTGCGGAGGCGCGCCTGCGGCACTACGCTTCGGTGTTTCCGCTGGTCGAGGTCGATTCCAGTTATTACTCCATGCCCAATGGCGCGAATTCCGTGCTGTGGGCTGAGCGAACGCCCCCTGAATTCGTATTCAATATCAAGGCGTTCCGCTTGTTCACCGGCCATCAGACCGCGCGCGACATGTTTCCGAAAGACATGCAGCCGTACCTGCCGCAAAGCGATAAACAGAACCTGTACTACAAGGATTTGCCCGGCGATTTCCTGCAGGAAATGTGGCGCCGGTATCTCGAGGCGATCGAGCCGCTGCGTTCGGCGGCCAAGCTCGGCGCCGTGCATTTTCAATTCGCGCCATGGGTGATCTGCAACGCCGATGGCATCCGCCATGTCGAGCACTGCGCGGACGTCATGCAGGGTTATACGATGGCGGTCGAGTTTCGAAACCAGACCTGGTTCGACGACCGGCGGCGCGAATCAACGCTGGCGCTTGAGCGGGAGCGTGGGCTGGTGAATGTGGTCGTCGATGAACCGCAGGGGTCGCGCAACAGCATTCCTGCCGTGTGGGAAGTGACGCAGCCGCGGCTGGCGGTGATCCGCTTGCATGGGCGAAATCATGAGACGTGGAATATCAAGGGCGCGGTGGCCTCGTCGTCGAGGTTCAACTATGACTACAACGACGACGAACTCGATTCTCTCGCCAAGCAGATTGTGGAGATATCGAAGGCGGTGAATATCACGCATGTGGTCTTCAACAACAACTACGAAGATCAGGGGCAGAGGAATGCGCGGACGTTGATGGGTTTATTGGACGACGCCGTCGCTGGCCGGGGTGAGCCATCAGCTGTATAGCGTGTCCTACATCACGACGAGCCGTTTCACCCCGTACCCCCCTCTTCAACGCGTCCCAGGCAACAAAATCCGCCCATCCACCTGACGGATGTCGGTGTGTCCGCAAAAGGCCATCGTGGTGTCCAGTTCCTTATGAATGACCTCCAGGCACCTTGTCACCCCGGCTTCACCCATCGCACCCAGGCCATAGAGGAAGCTGCGGCCGATCAGCGTGCCCTTGGCGCCGAGCGCTACGGCTTTCAGCACGTCCTGTCCGCTGCGGATGCCGCCGTCCATCCACACCTCGATGCGCTCCCCGACCTCACGCGCGATCTCGGGGAGTGCGGATATCGAAGAAGGCGCACCGTCAAGCTGCCGTCCACCATGATTAGAGACGATGACCGCGTCGGCACCACTGTCCGCCGCAAGGCGTGCGTCCTCAACATCCATGACCCCCTTCAGGATGAGCTTGCCGCCCCACTGCTTCTTGACCCACTCGACATCGGCCCAGCTTAAGGCGGGATCGAACTGCTCGGCGGTCCACGAGCCCAGCGACGATAGATCGCCTACGCCCTTCGCGTGGCCGACGATGTTGCCGAAGGTACGACGCTGGGTGCCGAGCATGCCGAGGCACCAGCGCGGCTTGGTCGCCAGGTTCATGAGGTTCGCGATGGTCAGTTTGGGCGGCGCCGATAACCCGTTCTTGATGTCCTTGTGCCGTTGGCCGAGGATCTGCAGGTCGAGCGTGAGCATCAGCGCACTGCACTTCGCCGCCCGCGCTCGCTCGATCAATCGCACGATGAAATCACGGTCGCGCATCATATAGAGCTGGAACCAGAACGGCTTGCTGGTGTTTGCTGCGACGTCCTCGATCGAGCAGATGCTCATTGTGGACAAGGTGAACGGGACGCCGAACTTCTCCGCCGCGCGTGCCGCAAGGATCTCCCCGTCGGCATGCTGCATGCCGGTCAAACCGGTTGGCGCGAGCGCCACGGGCATGGCGACCTCCTGGCCGACCATCTGCGTGCGCGTGCTGCGACCCGCCATGTTGACCGCCACTCGCTGGCGCAGCTTGATGCGCTGGAAGTCGCTTTCATTGGCGCGGTAGGTGCTCTCGGTCCACGAGCCGCTGTCGGCATAGTCGTAGAACATGCGCGGCACGCGGCGCTCTGCTAGCACGCGCAAATCTTCGATGCAGGTGATGACGGGCATGATCTCTCTTAAGCGCGGGAACGGACGATGAGTATAAGTTCTCACCACGCGTTCTCGAAGCGCTGAGCAACCCTACCTAAAGCAATTCGATCCCATCGAGCTGCGCGGCGCACGTATCGCGCACGATACTGACAAAGTCCTCAAAGTACGGCCGGCTTGCGATGGACTCCATCGATACCGCGTAAAGCTCGCTCCACAAACCCGCCGCCCCGATGCGTTTGGCCAGCACGTAGTCATGATCCACGTAATTCTTGACGCCCCAGTTCGGCAACGCTGCAATCCCACGCCGGCTCGCTACGAGCTGCATGATGGCGACGGTCAATTCCGCCGTGCGTCGTTCCAGCTTGATCCCGGCGGGCTCCAGCACGTCGCGGATCAAATCGATGCGTGCTTCGGGAACCGGATAAGTGATGAGCGTTTCGTCGCGCAGATCCTCTGCGCTGAGCCGGCGTTTGCTTCGAAGACGATGCTCATTGGCGATCACCGCGAGGATCTCAAAGCGGAACAACGGCGCGATGTGCAGGTTGCGCTTGGTTGCCGGTTTCGATCCGATTACCAGATCGGCTTTGCCATCGATGAGAAGGCGCAGCGGATCGGCGTGAAAGCCTGCCACCAGATCTACTTCGACCTCGGGCCAGCGACGCCGGAATTCATCCATGACCGGCATGAGCCAGTCGAAGCATGTATGGCATTCAAGCACGATGCGCAGTTCGCCTCGCGTGTCGCTCTTGAGCCGCGCGATGTCGCGTTCGGCCGCACTGATCGCCGCCAGCACGTCGCGCCCCAGAGCGAGCACGCGATCGCCCGCCGGCGTGAACCGGAGGCCATGCCGCGTACGCTCGAAAAGGGAGGTGTCGTAGTGCGCTTCAAGGTCCTTGATCTGGTGCGATAGCGCTGACTGACTGAGGTTCACGCGTTCTGCGGCGGCGACCAGCTTGCCGGATTCGGCAATCGCGACGAGCGAGCGCAGATGGCGTAGTTCTAGCATTTTTGTTTCTGCGAAGAAGTGCAGGGCAACGCCCCGATATGAATAAAACTAATGTAATCGGCGAAAACATCTCGCGTGATGAATATTAGCGCAACTCGCAGACTCCGCGCTTTTTCCACTCATATCCTCAGCTGGGCGCGCAAACGCAAACGCGAACTGAAGCGGTTCCGGACCCACGCGCTATCAAACAAGCGCAGCGTCCCCGCGAACCGGGCGTCCATGCTCCGCCACGCTCGGGTCACACTGCACGACTTCGCCGCCCGCCGAAAGCAGCGAAGCAGCCACACGATCCCGACCCGCCGCTTTCGCCCGATAAAGCGCCTGGTCGGCGACTTCCACGAGCCGCTGTCCCGAGGCCGTCGGAACCGCTTCCGATGCGCACACCCCTATGCTCACGGTCAGCACCCTATGCTCGCTGCGCGCGTGGTGTACGCCCAGCGCGTGAATGGCTTCGCGCACCTTCTGCGCAATCAGCAACGCGCCTGCGATGTCCGTTTCCGGCAGCACGACCACGAATTCCTCGCCGCCGTATCGAGCGGCAAGATCGCCCGGCCGCCGCAAACATTCGCGAATACGCCGCGCCACTTTGGCGAGCACGTCGTCACCCGCCTGATGACCATAACAATCGTTGAAGGCCTTGAAACTGTCGATATCGATAAACAGTACCGACAGCAGATACGACGAACGAATCGCGCGCACGGTCTCGCGGGCGATCGCTTCATCCAGGTAGCGACGGTTGGAAGCGCCTGTCAGCGGGTCGGTGCGCGCGAGGATGTGCAACGCGTTTTCGGTGCTGATACGGCGCTGGAACTCCCGCGACAATGCGAACGCGAGCGCGATCAGCGCAGCGCACAGGGCCACCGCTGCGCTGCCGATCAACAGTGACCGGCGCTGCCACGCGGCGTACACATCCTCTTGCGCGGGTGCCACGAAGATGATGAACGGCACCGTCGGCGCGCGCTCGAAGACGTACAGGTGGCGGTCGGCATCGAGGCTCGCGTAGCCGAAGAACGCCGATTCGCCGGTATCGACGAAATGCTGGAAATTGGCGCTGTTCTTGAGGCTCGCGCCTACATCGACGCGCCGGAATGGATGACGCGTCACGATCGTGCCGTCGCTGGTGAGAAGGGCGACCACACCGTTCGTGCCGATATCCACGCCGTCGAGCAGCGCGCGAAAATAATCGACGCCGATTGCGCCGACCACCACGCCCGCAAAGCTGCCATCGGCACGTTCCACGCGACGGCTGAAGGGAATCACCCACAGTCCCGCGTGCAATCGCGAAAGCGTCGGCTTGCCGATGAAGAGGCCTGCACGCGCGTTGCGCTGGTGGACCTGAAAATAGTCGCGGTCCGACACATTGACGCCCGGCTGGCCGGTATGGGACGAGTCGATCTGGACCGCGCCGCTCGCATCGGCGTAAAGCATCGCGCCCATGTGACGCGCCGATAGCGCCGCGCGGTCGAACAGGATGCTGTCGCGCACCTGGCTGTCGAGCTTCATGACGTCGGGATCGAGCACATTATTGCGAAGCGCTTGCAGCGACAAATCGAAGAGCTCGAAATTGCGCGTGATGTCGCGTTCCAGAACGAGCGCGACGTTCCTGGATGTATCGACGGCGTTCTTCTTGGCGTCCTCGCGCCCCTCCATTAGTACGACGAAGAACGACGACAGGATCAGCACCGCAAGCACGATGCTGCCCAGGATCAGTCTATGCGGCCGCTTTCGTTCTTGTGCGGCAGTGCGCTTAAAGCGAACGCGCAACGCCGACGTCGCGTGCCGCAGGCCGGGAAAATTCAGCATGGCATGACGCATCCGGCACGGGAATCGAAGGGGCGCAATGGCGAGGATGCGACGCATTCCTGCGGTTCCCGCGTCTCGGGGTTGAACACGGAAACGGTATTGCGGCCCTGGCGCTTTGCGTCGTATAGCGCGGTATCGGCGCGCTTGATGAGCCTGTCGAACGAATCGCTTTCTGAGCGCTGCAGCCGCTCGCTTGCACCGATACTCACGCTCAGTGCGCGATGGTCGCTGAGCGCGTGCGGAATCTGCAAGCCCATCACGGCGCGGCGGACGGCGTCGGCGACGCGCGCTGCGCCATCGAGGTCCGTATCCGGCAACACGATCACAAATTCCTCACCGC
>NZ_JBAUSA010000549.1:0-2118 GCF_049581465.1 Caballeronia sp.
GCCTACGACGACGCGGCCGATCCATCGCAGCGCTTTGTCACGGCTAACGAGATCCACATCCCGGTCGGCGAGCCGGTACGCATCAGGCTCAATAGCGCGGATGTCATCCATGCGTTCTGGGTGCCCATTCTCGCGGGCAAGACACAGACGATCCCGGGGCAAACGAATGAGCAATGGATTCAGGCCGACCATCCGGGCGTTTATCGCGGCCAATGTTCGCAGTTCTGCGGTGCTCAGCACGCCCACATGGCGTTTGAGGTGATCGCACAAAGCCGCGCTGATTTTGCGGCATGGAGCGCGCAGCAGGCGAAGCCGCACCTCCCGACATCTCTTGCAAGCCCGTCCGTTGCGGCGGGTCAAAAGGTTTTCAACGAACGCTGCGCTGGCTGTCACACGATCCGGGGGTCGCTCGCCGAAGGTGTGCAGGCCCCCGACCTGACGCACCTCGATTCGCGTCGACTGATTGCTGCCGGGATGCTTCGCAATACCGCCGCAAATCAACTCGACTGGATTACGCATGCGCAGCAGATCAAACCCGAATCCATGATGCCGAGCATGATCCTGAACCCCGACGAAGCAACTGATCTGTCCGCCTTCCTTGCCACCCTGAAATAACAAACGAGCACTGTGAAGCCATGAGCGCACCCGTCAAGCCCGATCGCCACGCGAACTCGCGAAGCACAGTGGCACTTTCACGCGTGCCCGAGATCGGTCGGGTAATCCACGGCAGTCCTGTGCAACTGCGGCTCCAGGAGATCTGGGAGGCAGAACCCGGCTGGCGGGGCTGGCTCTCGACGGTCGATCACAAGACGATCGGCCTTCGCTACATCATTACGGCGTTTGTCTTTTTGTTGATGGGCGGCATGGAAGCGCTGTTCATGCGCCTGCAACTCGCCCGTCCGAACGCCACGTTGCTCTCGCCCGAGCAATACAACCAGCTCTTCACGATGCACGGCGTGACGATGATTTTTCTCTACGCGTTGCCTGTGCTGTCAGGATTTTCCAACTATCTATGGCCGCTCGTGCTGGGCGCGCGCGACATGGCGTTTCCGCGCCTCAATGCGCTGTCGTACTGGGTGTTTTTGTTCGCCGGGATTTTTCTGTATTCAAGTTTTCCGTTTGGACAAGCGCCGAACGCCGGCTGGTTCAACTACGTGCCGCTCTCAGGACTCGAATACGACACGGGCCCGAATATCGATATCTATGCACTCGGGATGGTCTTGCTTGGCATCTCGACCACGGTGGGCTCGGTCAACTTTGTCGCCACGCTTGTGCGCATGCGTGCGCCCGGCATGTCGCTCAACCGGATGCCGGTCCTGGTCTGGGGCACGCTGACGGCGTCTGGCGGCAACCTGCTGGCCGTGCCGGCGGTTAGCCTTGCCTTCTTCATGTTGTGGCTCGACCGTCAGTTCGGCACGCATTTCTTCGATGTCCTGAATGGCGGACGACCGCTCCTATGGCAGCACATGTTCTGGATGTTTGCGCATCCGTGGGTCTATGCGGTCGTGTTGCCGGCCATGGGCATCGTGTCCGACGCATTGCCCGTCTTCTGCAGGCGGCCACTCGTCGGCTATACCCCGGTTGCGCTGGCGACGGTCGCCACGATGGTGGTGGGCTTTATCGTCTGGATCCATCACATGTTTGCAACCGGCATTGCGCCGCTCGGGCTGGCGTTTTTCGGCTCGGCCAGCATGGTGATTGCGATCCCCAGCGCGGTCGCCACGTTCGCATGGGTGGCAACGATCCATACGGGCCGTCCCGTGTTCAAAGTGCCTTTTTTCTACTTCGCTGGCTTTGTGCTGCTGTTCGTGATTGGCGGCGTGTCAGGTGTCATGACGGCGGCCGTGCCGCTCGACTGGCAACTGACCGATACCTACTTCGTGGTGGCACATTTGCACTATGTCCTGCTGGGCATCAACGTTTTCCCCGTCATCGGGGGCATCTACTTCTGGTTCCCCAAGTTCACTGGTCGCATGATGAGCGAGCGAATCGGCAAGACTGGCTTTGTCGTCATGTTTATCGGATTCAATGTCGCCTTCTTCCCAATGCATATTGCAGGGCTGCTCGGCATGCCGCGGCGCATTTATACCTATCCCGCCGACATGGGCTGGAACACCG
>NZ_JBAUSA010000550.1:0-2638 GCF_049581465.1 Caballeronia sp.
TCCCCACACTCTCCGCGAACAGCACCCCCTCCGCCTTAGCCGCACACTCGCCGCAAGCACATCCGCTCAGACCCAAACCCACCCCAAAAACCCAAGCCGCCAGCAGGCCCCCCTGGGTATTCCCTGATGTTACGATCATAACAACGAAGTGTTAGAATCATTCATCGATTAACCGGAATTTGTTGTGCATTGCACAATTGTCCCAACTCCTATGCGCGATACTGCTCCCCAATCTGTCGTCCCTTTGCGAGCGAAAACGCCCGTGGCTCACGCCGAAACCCGCAACCCTGGTGTCCCGCTCGATCTGTCCTGGCTCGATGGCTCGCGCGTCAATCAATCAGCGGTCAACCGCCGCACCGCAACACTTGGCACTCGCCGCGCGGTCAAGAAAGACGCACAGGCTGCGTGGCTGCTCAAGGCTGTCACGTGCATCGACTTGACGACCTTGAACGGCGACGACACAGCCGCCCGCGTCGAGCGACTGTGCGCGAAAGCGCGCCACCCCGTTCGCGATGACTTGCTTGAGTCCCTCGGCATGCCGCCCGACTCGATCAAGACAGGCGCCGTCTGCGTCTATCACCGGTTCGTGGGCACGGCTGTCGCAGCGCTCGCCGGCAGCGGCATCCCGGTTGCTGCAGTCTCCACAGGATTTCCCGCAGGCCTCATCCCGCATCCGCTGAAACTCAAGGAAATCGAGGCATCGGTCAAAGATGGCGCCGCGGAAATCGACATCGTCGTGACTCGTGAACATGTCCTGACCGGCAACTGGAAGGCGCTCTACGATGAAATGCGCGACTTTCGCGCGGCATGCGGACCTGCACACGTCAAGGCTATTCTCGCCACCGGCGACATCCGCACGCTCTCGAACATTGCTAAGGCGTCCATGGTGTGCATGATGGCCGGCGCCGATTTCATCAAGACGTCCACCGGCAAGGAAGGCGTCAACGCCACGCTCGACGTCTCGCTCGTGATGGTGCGCATGATTCGCGACTATCTTGAACGCACAGGCGTGAAGATTGGCTTTAAACCAGCGGGCGGTGTGTCCACGGCCAAGTCCGTGCTCGAATACCAGATCTTGATGAAGGAAGAACTCGGGCGCGAATGGCTTGAACCGGACCTGTTCCGGATCGGCGCATCGAGTCTGCTCTCCGATATCGAACGCCAGCTCGAACACCACGTCACCGGCCGCTACTCGGCTTTTCATCGCCACCCGGTCGCCTGAGTGCACCGCCGAACCTCTTACACGAGCTCCCCATGAGCGTAGCCGACTACTTTTCCTCGATGGATTACGGACCTGCACCGGAAGACGACAGCGCCGCGCGCGCCTGGCTAGACCAACACGCAAACGGCTTCGGTCATTTCATTGACGGCGCATTCCGGCCGCCTTCAGAGAGCGAAACTTTCGAAACCGTTGAACCCGCAACAGGGCACGTGCTGGCGACGATTTCGCAAGGCGACACGCTTGATGTCGACGCAGCCGTCGATGCCGCCGCTCGCGCCCAACCGGCGTGGCAAGCACTAGGCGGCGCCGGACGTGCGCGTCACCTGTATGCGCTCTCGCGCATGGTGCAGCGTCACGCCCGCCTGTTCTCCGTGCTGGAGTCAATGGACAACGGCAAGCCGATTCGCGAATCGCGCGACATCGACATCCCGCTCGTCGCTCGCCACTTCCTGCATCACGCTGGATGGGCGCAACTGCAGGATCGCGAATTTGCCGACTGGGCGCCGCTTGGCGTAATCGGACAAATCGTGCCGTGGAACTTCCCGCTGCTCATGCTCTCGTGGAAGATTGCACCGGCGCTCGCACTAGGCAATTGCGTGGTGCTCAAGCCAGCGGAAAGCACGCCGCTCACAGCCTTGCTGTTCGCCGAACTCGCGGCCCGGGCAGGCTTGCCGGCAGGTGTCCTAAACGTTGTGACCGGAGACGGCAAGACCGGGTCGGCGTTGGTCAACCATCCGCGCGTGGCTAAGATCGCATTCACCGGTTCAACGGACGTCGGCCGCCTGATTCGCGTGGCGACAGCCGGGACAGGCAAATCGCTGACGCTCGAATTGGGCGGCAAGTCGCCCTTTATCGTTTTCGATGACGCCGATCTCGACAGCGCAGTCGAAGGCGTCGTCGATGCCATCTGGTTCAACCAGGGCCAGGTGTGCTGCGCGGGTTCGCGATTGCTCGTGCAGGAAGGCGTCGAAAAGCGTTTCATCGACAAGCTGAAGCGTCGCATGGACACGTTGCGCGTCGGGCCCTCGCTCGACAAGGGCATCGATATCGGTGCAATCGTGGATGCGGTTCAGCTCGAACGAATCCAGAAGCTGATCGAGCGTGGCGTGCAGGAAGGCTGCGTCATTCACCAGCCGAAGGGTCTGAACCTGCCGGAGCAGGGCACGTTCTATCCGCCGACGCTGGTCACGAACGTGGCGCCTGCTTCAATCCTTGCTCAAGAAGAAATCTTCGGGCCCGTGCTCGTGACCATGAGCTTTCGTACACCTGACGAAGCCGTGGCGCTCGCCAACCATTCGCGCTATGGCCTGTCGGCGAGCGTCTGGAGCGAGAACATCAGCCGCGCGCTGGACATTGCTCCGCAACTGCAATGCGGCGTGGTCTGGATCAACGCTACCAATCTCTTCGATGCAGGCG
>NZ_JBAUSA010000551.1:0-2337 GCF_049581465.1 Caballeronia sp.
CCATGGACACCACCACCATGACCGACGAGCAACGCAAGACGATCGCATTGGAGTATCTGCGCCGGCTCGACCGCGGCGCGTCGTTTTTCGATCTCTTCGACGATCACGCCGAGGTGTACTTTCCCAAGTGGGGTATCGCGACGGGACGGGCGTCGTTTGAAAAGCTGTTTGCGGACCTTGGATCGATCGTGTCGAAGTTCAAGCACGACCTGGCTTATCTGAACGTGATCCAGCAGGGCGATACGGTGGTAGTCGAAGGCACGAGTTATGGCACGACTCAGGGTGGCGTCGATTGGCGCGCAGGCGTGACCCATGCCGGACGCTGGTGCGACGTGTTCGAGATTCGGGATTTCAAGATCCAGCGGTGCTTCATATACCTCGATCCCGACTACGAGGACGCCGATAAGGAGCGCTACCCCTGGCTTTCCAGGTAACGGTTCGTTTAGCTAAAGACTTTGTGGACGGACTGCGCGGGAACGTCGAGGCTCAGCCGTTGTGGCCGCAATTGTCCTGATTGCGCTTGCCGTTGTCGTTGCGTGCATGTCGAAGCAACTCGGACACTTCGGCGTCGCTGGTCTGACAAAAGTCGAGGTAGAACTGGCCGACGCTCCAGTAAGCGTACGGGCGGAGCACGCAGACGAATTCGTCGACGATGCTCTCGATGCGCGCATCCGAGTCCGCAGGCGCAACCGGGAGCGCGGCCACGATGCGCGACGGCTTCTTTTCCCTCAAGGCCATCACGGCCGCCGTAAGCGTCGCGCCCGTCGCCAGGCCGTCGTCGACCACGATCGCAACGCGGCCTTCGATTTCCACCGCTGGCCGCGTGCCGCGATACATCGCCTCGCGGCGTGCGAGTTCCGACTTCTCTTGCGCGAGCACACTGGCGAACTCAGCGTCGGAAACGCTCATGTACCGAACGACGTTCCGGTCTAGATAGAACGCACCACCCGACGCAATCGCGCCCATAGCAAGCTCAGGCTGGAAGGGCACGCCAAGCTTGCGGACGATCAGGACATCCAGGTCGGCCGCGAGCGCCTGCGCGACTTCGAAACCGACCGGGACCCCGCCACGCGGAATGGCCAGCACCACGACATCGTTACGGCCAGCGTAAGCGCCGAGTAGCCCGGCGAGCGCGCGGCCCGCTTCCGCACGATTCGAAAACACCGATTCCATGCTGCTATTCCATCGATGACGACACTCAGGCTCGCGGCGCGCAAACCGCCAAACCGCCGAACTGCCAAACCGCGATACGCAAACACTTTAGTCGCAATTGGGCCGAACTGAAAGCAAGCGAAACGAAAGCAAACTGCTTCGGGCCACGCCTCGCCCGTCACAGCAGCTGTACGGTGAGACTTTCCATCACATAAGGCGCGAACCGGAAGTCACGGATCGCGACGATACGGTCGTCGGACCAGTCCAGCAATGTGGGTTGTTGTATCGATCATGGGCCCTCCGCTTGATGGCTCATCGCTGGGCTGCCGGCCTCCCGCATAGCGGACTGACTTTGATGCTGCAGAAGAATCCGGAAGGCGAGCCCGTGCGTGATCAGCAGTAGCGGTACAACGAGCGTCGGAATGAAGTAGGCGGCGCCCAACTGCCCCGCCATGAGTCCGGCCTCGTTGGCCTGGTAGAACGCGTTCAAGAGATCGGCTGAGCCCCAGAGGTTGCAGATCCATGCGATGACAATGCCGGCCCTGCTTAGCAGCGATACCAGCGAGAGCAACGCGAGCATCGCCGCGACGAAGTCTCCGTAGGCGGCTGCGTGCGCGAATGCAGACGGCAGTTCGGGCGACACGACGCCTGGGACGAGAAATGCCAACCCAATGAAGCGGAAACTGTGCAGGATAAGAAGGGGCCGCAGCGCTTCGGCCCTTCGCAGGATGCTGAGTTTTGGCCAGATGTATTGCTTCGCGACGATTCCCCACGCGATAAAGCTGAATGCGACGCTCACGAAAAAACAGAGTTGCGGCAGCATGAGTCTCTCCTTTGGTTTGAATTCCCGCGTTTCGACTGTGGGAACTGGCAGCCCTGGTACCCATAAGTACCAGAAGGTTCCGGCTAGTTTGGTACTATGCGGTACCGACTGTCAAGAGGGACGATGATGACTACTGTATCGCTGTCAAAGGAGCCTCAGGAAGGCCGCGACGAAACGGAGGTGCGCGCGCGCATTCTCGATGCAGCCTTCGCGGCGTTCATGAAGAGTGGCTACGGGGCAGCCAGCACGCTTGAGATCGCCACGCGCGCGCGCGTTTCGAAACGAGAACTGTACGCGCTGGTGGGCAATAAGAAGGAAATGCTAATCGCGTGCATCAGCGCGCGGGCCGCGCGACTTCAGGT
>NZ_JBAUSA010000552.1:0-5472 GCF_049581465.1 Caballeronia sp.
CGGGTGCATGAATTCGTTGATCGCCAGCAGTTGATTGGACTGCACGCGTACCTCGCCGCGCACGCGCTCGAATCGCGAGTTGCGTGTCTTGAGGTCCGCGACCCGGATCGTGTCCTCGTAGGACATCCAGAGTGCCAGGTAGCGCGCCGTTTCGCGCACGAGACTGACGTCGGGCTTGGTCAGCCCACGGCAAACCGCCGCAAGACGGTCGAGATAGAGTCCGGCGTACGCCAGGTCCTGATAGTCGATCATCCGGCGCACACCCTCGATCACCACATACCGCACCTCGACCGCAAACTCGGCGCGCACACGCTCAAGGAGCTTTGCCACTTTCGCGTCGCGTGGTGCAGCATCGATCGGGACAGCAGCCGCGTCGTCTGCCGCCGTATCGATTTCCGCGGTACGGGCGTATGCGACGTCGAACGCACGCAGGCTCGGTTTGACCCCGACACCGCCTCGTTTGACGGTCTGCTCGAACTGCGCACGGCTGAACGGCAGCACACCGGTACCGGCTAGCGCACCGAACAGCACTGCGCTGATCACGCTGCCCGACGCTTCGGCCGCCGTCGCCATATCGAAGCGCACGAAGCGCTTTGCCGCCTTGTCCGCATGCGAGATTAGCGTGTCGCTGTCGACCCGGCCGTCGCCCATCGCCATTTTTTCGGCGATCGAGTAGACGCGATGGGTGGAAGCCACGAGCGTCGTGCGCTCAGGCGTGACGAGACCGCGCTGCACCGCGCGGCCGGCTTCCATCAGTTCGGAAGCGAGCACCACGTCTACATCGCCCGGTAGCGGCATCAGCGCGAGCACGGGCTCGCGTCCTGCACGCTCGGCCAACTCGTGCGGGAACAGCTCGACGTAGTAAATGGTTGCGCCGGTACGCTGCGCGACGCCAGGCACCGAAGTCGTCTGCGCGTAATAGCCGTTATGTTCGCCGAGGCTGACGATCCAGTCGGCGAGCACGCCGCCGCCCTCTCCGCCCATGGCGAGAATGGCAATCTTGATCGGTTGGGCTTTCATGGTCGGAATCTCACTCATCAGAACGCGTAGCGGGCACGGCGCTCGGCATCGCGCCGCTGCAGCCAGCCGATCAGACCCACACGCACGCGCTGACGCAGACGGTCGATACGGGTTGGGTTGGTGACGATCTGCGCGCGATAAAAAGAGGGGCACAGCACCGCAGCGTGCGACACTTCCCCGCACAGGCCGCAGCCGACGCAGCTCTCGAGCACGGTTGCCACCGGATCGGTGCGCAACGGGTCCGGGTTCGGCTTAACCGACAGCGACGGGCAACCCGACAGGCGGATGCACGAGTGGTCGCCGGTGCAGGTGTCGGAGTCAATCCCGAAGCGCTCGCGCACGACCCGCTCGCCGGCGGCAATCGCCTTGCGCACCTTCGGCTTTTCCCGACGTTGCAAGTTGAGCATGCATTCGCTCTGGGCGATCAGCACCTTCGGGCCCTTGACGCCGGTGGTAAGCGCGTCCTTGAGCGTCGACATCATCGTTTTCAGGTCATACGTATGGCGAACCGTTCGGACCCAGTCGACTCCGACACCGCGCACCGCCCGCTCGATCTCGTGACCTGTGCTGCGGGTCGGATTGAGGGCGGTAGACGACAGGATATCCTGCCCTCCGGTAGCCGACGTATAGCTGTTGTCGACAACGATCGTGAGGTTGTCGCTCTTGTTGAACACCGCGTTGGCGATCCCGCTCGTCAAGCCGTTGTGCCAGAAGCCGCCGTCGCCCATCACCGAGATCGCGCGCTTGCCTGCCGGCGCGTTGAGCGCGGCCGCGCTGGCGCCGCCGAGTCCGTATCCCATTGTGGTGCTGCCCAGATTGAACGGCGGCAGTATCGAGAACAGGTGGCAGCCGATATCGGCGCTCACATGGTGGGTTCCCAGTTCGCGTTCGACCAGCTTCATCGCGGTGAAGATTGGGCGTTCCGGACAGCCGGTACAAAAGCCAGGTGGCCGCGCGTGCACGTTTTCGTCCAGTGGCTTGCCGGCATCTGTAGAGGACACCGACACGAGCGGAATGACCTTGCGCACGGCTGCCGGAGCCGCCTCCGGCTCAAGCATTCCGTAGCGCTCGAAGAAGGCTCTCAGGCCCTTCAGCACTGTCGCGGTGTTGTACTCGCCGGCGAGCGGCAACATGTCCTTGCCATGCAGAGCCGCGCCCAAATTGGCCTGCCGCAGGATCGTGTTGGCGTTCTGTTCGACGAAGTTCGGTTGGCCTTCTTCGATCACCAATACAGCGCGCTTGCCTTCGCAGAAGCGGCGCCACTCCGAGTCGATCAGCGGATAGGCAACGTTCATCACGTAAAGCGGCACTTTGGACTCGCCGTACACATCGGCAAGGCCAAGACGCTCGAGTGCCCGCAGCACGGTGTTGTAGCTGCCGCCCTGTACCGCGATGCCGATATCGCCATCGGCGGCCTGGAAGAATTCGTTAAGCTGACGTTCCTCGATGAACTTCACCGCAGCGGGCCAACGGTGGTTGATCTTCTCCTGCTCGTGCAGGAAGCTCGCCGGTGGCAGCACAATACGGCTCACGTCGCGGTTCGGGTTTTCGAGCGCATCCTTGATCGAAAATGCCGAGCGGCGATTGTCCGACGCGACAAATTGTCCGTGCACATGACAAGCGCGAATGCGCAACTGCAGCATCACCGGTGTGTTACTGGCCTCGGACAGATCGAACCCATCCTTGACCGCCTGCACAATGCAAGGCAAGTTCGGACGCGGGTCCAACAGCCAGATCTGCGACTTCATCGCAAACGCGTGACTGCGCTCCTGCATGATAGAAGAGCCCTCGCCGTAGTCTTCGCCGACGATGATCAATGCGCCCCCGGTCACCCCGCCCGAAGCCAGGTTGGCGAGCGCATCGGAAGCGACGTTGGTGCCGACGGTCGCCTTGAATGTCACCGCGCCGCGCAATGGATAGTTAACCGAAGCGGATAGCGATGCCGCCGCGGTTGCTTCGCTCGCGCTGTTTTCAAAACGGATGCCGTGATCGCTCAGGATGTCCTGGGCGTCCGCCAGCACATCCATCAAGTGCGAGATAGGCGCGCCCTGGTAGCCCGCTACATAGGCTACGCCCGACTCCAGCAGCGCTTTGGTCACCGCGAGAATTCCCTCGCCGCTGAAAATCTCGCCTGCACCCAGGCGCAATTTCTTCACTTCTTCGACAAATGACCGCTCAGCCATGGCGCTCCTTGTTCGTGATCCGATTGCATATGACATGCGTGGTGCCATGCCGAGTCGAAATTATAGTTGATATTGGAATATTTCCACAATCATATATACTCTCGTGACCCTGCCCTCTTGGCCTTTGAGATCAGGTCATCCATGCGCGCACGTTTCGTGTCAGTCCTGGGCGAGGCGAGCAAGCGCGGCGGGTTGCCAGAGCACAAGCGCCCGGCCTTACTGGGACATGAGCCTGGCGCCAAGCCCCTGCTCCAACGACGCCAGCGCGCCCGTGACGCCGGTCTTGACGATATCAATATCGTTGGCGATCACCGCCATGTCATAACCACGTGCCAATTCTTTCAACGCCTCGGACGCGCCCGGTGTGAAGATTCCGCACGGCAATCCGTGCCGGGTCGCCGCGTCACGCACGCGAGCACAGTCGTTCGCGATGCCATCCCGACTGATTGCGCCACGCGAAAGTGCGAGGTCGCCGGTCCCGATGAACACATAATCGATGCCGCCTACTGCGGCGATGGCTTCGGCATCTTGCACGCCTTCGATCGTTTCGATCATCACGCCGACCGTGACCTCGCGGTTCGCGTTAGCCAGCCCCTCGACGCCACGCAACAACGGCCGCACTCCGCCAGCCGAGCGGATTCCTTGCGGTGGATAGCGACCGAACGAAACCGCGCGTCTAGCGGCATCGGCTGATTCGATTAAAGGAATCAGCACCGAATTGGCGCCCGCGTCCAGAGCCAGCGAGATCGCGCTAGCGGTGTTGTCGGCACAACGCACGATGATTTGGGTCGAAGCGCGTGCCACACCGATCGCGGCTTCGAGTGAATTGCGGTCCCACAGTCCGTGCTGCATATCGAGAACGATCGCCGCCGGCTTGAAGTGCGCAGCGATCTCGACCACGGCGACGCTACCGAGCGTCAGCCAGATCACTCCGACGGGCTGACGTTCGCTCAACATTGATTGAAGGGTTGGACTAACCACAGAAACTCCTGCGACAAATGGTGGGGCGGCGGCGCTGCCAACATGGGTGACACTAATACGCTACGGGTTAGGTGCGCACCTGGTCGGTGGCGTTTAACAACGCGAAATACTGTTGCTCTGCATTGTGAATGAATTCAAGCATCGCAGTCTTGATTAGCCCGGGGTCGCGCTCGACGAAACCTTTGAGTAACTCGCGCATGCCGTCCAGGGCAATTTTTTGCGTATTGCGATTGTTCAGTGTACCGAGCCGCACCTGCTGTGCATGGTCGACGAACCGCGCGATAGTTGCCTTAAGTCGTTGGTTCTGTACCGCGCTGAGCCACACGTCCCTGAACTCGATGTTGGCGTCAATCATGACCGCAGGTGCGCGTTTTTCGAAACCCCGACGCATCTTCGTGTAGGCAGCCTGCAACGCGGCTTCATTGGCGTCGGTGAGGACCGCCGCCGCGCTGGCAGCTGCGGCGGGCTCCAGAAGACGGCGCACTTCAAACAGCTCGTGGATGTCGTCACTGGTAAGCGTTGGGACAACGAAGCCGCGCGTGGTGCCAACCAGATAACCATCGTTCACCAGACGCAACAGGGCTTGCCGGACTGGCATACGGGTACAGTCAAACTCCTTGGCAACTTCGTAGTCGAGTACCCGATCATCAGCGCCAACTTCTCCGCGCTGCAGACGTGCGCGAATCTCGTGGTAGATGGCGTCGCTGAGTGTTGTCGCTTTGAGCGCGGTGCGTCGCGGCAATTTAACAACAGTTGAATCATGAATTACCATGTGCCGCTGCCCCAGAAAGAATTCTGAATTCAGAGTAATTTCTAATATGGATGCCGTCAAGCGATCCGAAAGAAACGTGAACCCTGGCTGGCAGATCGGGGGCGCAGTGCCAAAACAAAACATGCAACGTGCCCTTTCGTAGAACCGTGCACCGGGGCACGTTGGATCGCAACGCGGCCCGGACGATCGAAACATTCAGAACGAGTGGTGCAGTCCGAGCCCGGCTTCGAATTGATTGTTCGCACCCGGGAGTTCGACCAGCGCGGCCTGGCCTTGTACCTTGTTGTAGTCGGCCGTCGCGTACACGTACGTCCTCTTGGACAGCAGGTACTGCGCAAAGAACGCTACCGACTGGCGATGACCATCGTCGCCAACAGTGGAATAAGCGTCTCTCATCGCGTCGTAGTAGTACGCGGCCGTGAGGTAAATGTCCGGCTTTACCTGCCAGATTGCGCCGGTGAAAAAGCCGGTGTCCTTGCGCCGGACGTCCGCGGTTCCCACGGTCACAGGTTGTAC
>NZ_JBAUSA010000553.1:0-8420 GCF_049581465.1 Caballeronia sp.
TCGCGCTGGTGCTGACTGCTATCGGCACGGTTCTCGGCATGCTGGCGGGCGCCGTGCAGGGCTATTTCGGCGGCCGCACCGACCTGACCGGCCAACGCCTGATCGAGATATGGAGCGCGTTGCCGGAGTTGTATCTGCTGATCATCTTCGCGTCGATATTCGAACCCAGCCTGTTCCTGCTGGTCGTGCTGCTATCGCTCTTCGGATGGATCGGACTGTCGGATTACGTGCGCGCCGAGTTCCTGCGCAACCGCTCGCAGGACTATGTTCGGGCCGCTCGGGCGATGGGTTTGTCGAACGCTCAGATCATCTGGCGCCACGTGCTGCCAAACAGTCTCACGCCGGTTATCACGTTCCTGCCGTTCCGGATGAGCGGGGCGATTCTCGCGCTGACCAGCCTCGATTTTCTGGGCCTCGGCGTGCCGCCGCCCACACCTTCACTGGGCGAATTGCTCGCGCAAGGAAAGGCGAATCTGGATGCTTGGTGGATCTCACTGTCCACCTTCGGCGTGTTGGTCGCGACGCTGCTGCTCCTGACCTTCATGGGCGACGCGTTGCGCAATGCGCTCGACACCCGGCTATCCGATGCGGTCAGGGCTGGAGGCGGCCAATGAGCGCGCCGCTGCTTGAGATAAAGGACCTCGCGGTACGCTTTGGAGACAACGTCGCCGTCGATGGCGTCAGCCTCACCATCGAAGCCGGCGAGCGCGTGGCGCTGGTAGGCGAATCCGGATCGGGCAAGAGCGTGACGGCGTTGTCGATCTTGCGATTGCTGAAAGACGCCGAACTCAGCGGTTCGATCTGCTTCGACGGCCAGGAACTGCTCACGAAAAGCGAGCGCGAGATGCGCAAGTTGCGCGGTTCCGACATCGCGATGATCTTCCAGGAGCCGATGACCGCGCTCAACCCGCTATTCACCATCGGCGACCAGATCAGCGAGACGATTCAGCTGCACGACGGCGTGTCCGCACGTGACGCCCGACGCCGCGCGATCGACCTGCTGGCGCGCACGGGCATCGCCGAGCCGGAAAAACGCATCGACCGATACGCGCATCAGTTGTCCGGCGGCCAACGCCAGCGTGCGATGATCGCCATGGCGCTCGCGTGCCGTCCGCGCCTTCTGCTCGCCGACGAACCGACCACCGCGCTCGATGTAACGATTCGCGCGCAAATCGTGGAATTGCTGCTGGAATTGCAACGCGATGAAGCCGCGTCGCGGGGCATGGCCGTGTTGCTGATTACCCATGACCTCAACCTCGTGCGCAAGTTTGCGCAGCGCGTGGCAGTAATGGAGCAGGGCGTCCTGGTGGAAACCGGCGCGATGGACGCCATTTTCGCAGCGCCACAGCATCCTTATACGCAGCGGCTTTTGCAGAGCAAGCCCGAGCGCACGGCGTTGCCGGTTCTGCCGTTGTCGCCGGTGCTGCTTGACGCGAAGGACGTGTGCGTCGAGTTCGCGACGAAGGTGCCTGGCGTGGGCGGTTGGTTTCGGCGCGGCTCATTCAAGGCCGTCGACGGCGTCTCGCTCACCGTGCGGCAGGGCGAGACCCTGGGCATTGTCGGCGAATCGGGATCGGGCAAATCGACGCTCGCGATGGCCCTTCTGGGCCTTCAGCGCGTTTCTCACGGCAAGGTGGAGTTCCAGGGGCGTGCGCTCGCCGATTATCGTGGGCGGGCGCAAACGGTCTTGCGCTCCAATATGCAGGTCGTGTTCCAGGATCCCTACAGTTCCCTTTCGCCGCGGCAGACGATCGAGCGGATCGTGGGGGAGGGGCTGGCGCTGCATCGACCGGAACTCGGTGCCGACGCACGCCGCGCGAAGGTGATAGCCGTACTGCGCGAGGTCGGCATGGACCGTACGGCGCTGCCGCGTTACCCCCACGAATTTTCCGGGGGGCAGCGCCAGCGGATCGCGATTGCGCGCGCATTGGTCCTTGAGCCGCGCATTTTGATCCTCGATGAACCCACCAGCGCGCTCGATGTGTCAATTCAGCATCAAGTTTTGCGCCTTCTTGCCGACATACAACAGAAGCACAACCTCGGTTACGTATTTATCAGTCATGACCTGGAGGTCATCGGGGCAATGGCGCACCGAGTCATTGTGATGCAGGACGGAAATGTTGTTGAAGCGGGTAATGTGGAGAATATTTTTACGATGCCGTCCCATGAATACACGCGAAAACTGCTGAAAGCGGCAATCGTGGCCTAATTTTCACCAATTAGGTGCCTGTCTTAATTGTATTTTTCTATCCCTTTTGACAGTTAAATAATTACTGGCTAGTATCAGGGCAACTTTTCCGTATCGCCCTGATTCCTCAGTTTTTTATCCCAAAACTACCGACCGATGCAGCAATTAACTTTGACTCAAACATGCGCGCGCGCAGCTGCCAGCATGTTGATCGGCCTGATGATGACAGCAAGTTCCGGTGTTTTCGCCGACGAAGCCAACAATTCAAGCCGTAATGCCAGCAATGGCCTGTTTTTATCCCAAACTTCGTCGCAGAGCGCCGCTAACGACATCTACCCCGCCGCCGACTCGGGCAGCACGTCGGACACCGTCTCGGCTACCGCTCCGAGCGGGACGCGTTCATTCTTGTCGGGCGTGGCAAACAAAGCGGGCGACGTAGTCGTCGGCGCGCTCAACATGATTGGCGTTCGCTATCGCTGGGGCGGTAATACGCCCGATTCCGGTCTCGATTGCAGCGGTTTCGTTCGCTACGTCTTCCAGGACACGCTAGGAATGACCTTGCCGCGCCGCGCCGAGGAAATGAGCCGTGTCGGCGAGAAAGTGCGCGTAAGCGATTTGAAACCCGGCGATCTCGTGTTCTTCAACACGATGCGTCGCTCGTTTTCGCATGTCGGCATCTATATCGGCGACAACAAGTTCGTCCATTCACCGTCTACCGGCAGCACGATCCGTGTCGACGACATGGATAGCGGCTATTGGGAAAAGCGGTTCCAGGGCGCTCGCCGTATCGACTCGCAGTTCCCTATCGATGCAAACGAACTTCGCCAGCGCGTGAGCGCAACGATCGGCAGCAGCAACTAAGCTCGCCGCTAAGCTTGGTTGCCAGGTTTAGTCGCTAAGCTGCTCGTGTCGCACAACCGCTCGTTATTGTGAGCGGTTGTGGTTTCAATAGCCTGCCTCGTCATTGAAGGCGGGCTTTTTGAATTTCCAGGCGATCAGCGGTAGATGGCGCATGCGCGTGCATGGGCCTAGGTTTCTGCTCGCTTGTCGCGGATGCAAATTCGGAGTGCTCCCAGTGACATGACGTCGTTCATGCACACGGGGCGCACAACGCCGCTTGCGCATCAAACTGGCTATTGTTGCCTGCAGAGTTACCTACAAAACTTGACATCGCTCATGGTGCGCGCGGCGTCGCGTCGCACGTACAATCGCCCACCTTTCCGCGCGCATCGAATGACTTCCAGGCTGACTTAACCGTTGAACTCGATGGTCGAATACCTGACTCGCATAAAGTTCACGAATCATTCGCAAATGGGTGAAACACGCTGATGCAAATCGCGGAACCCTGAATAAGGCCAGTCCGATTACGATCGCGGATGCGCCGCTATTCTGTGATTCGTTGATATCGCGTCAGTTCCGAGTTTGTCTCGCGTTTGCCTCGGGTCTGCCTAATTAAACATTTTTAAATATTGTTTCGGATTGCGAAATAATTGCAGGATTAACAAATAATGCGTAATGCAACGTGCCGAGCAACCTGCCGACATCGCTTCCCGGTTTCAGCCGATAACATGAAGAGAAAACCATGAGAGAACTCGACCGATCGCGTCGCGGTTTTCTTAAGGCAAGCGCAATGGTGGGGCTGACGGTGATTATCGCGCCGCTTGGCAGCCGTGCTTTTGCTGCGTTGTTCGAAGAGAAGATCCTGACCCCCATTAAATGGAATGCCGCGAACCAGCAGGCGGCGTTCCGTATCGACGGAATCGCGAAGGTCACGGGCGCGAAAGTGTTCGCTCGCGATGTCCGCGCAGCCGACATGCCGCATTGGCCCGATCACCAGTCGCACGCGTTCATGTTGCGCACGACGCTGGCCGACCGGGTGTATCAGGGCTTCAACCTGTCATTGCTTGGCGACGATCTTCAGCCCGACCGGATCGTGACAGCCGCGGATCTCGCGCGCGATGGTCTTGCATTCCCCGCGTTCTATGGCGACGACATGCTGTTGCCGCCGGGCAAGACGCCGGCGTATCTCGGCCACGCAGTCGCGATGCTGATTTACCACGACTTCGCGCGCTTTCGTTTCGCGAAGGACGCGCTGCAGTTCCACGACGAAATCATCCAGTACGGCGACAAGACCGGTCCGCTCGAACGCGACCCGTGGGGCACGTTCCGCTTTGTGCGCGTCGGCGGCGCGACGCCTTATGACGGAGACACGTTTTCCAGTCTCAAGGATTCCATGTTGTTCCCGAGCATGATGCGCAAGCACCAGCCCGTGTGGACCCAAGGCCAGGCGGGCGGCAAGCTCGACGAGCAGGGCATGTTCCATTCCGAGGCGATCGTTCGTGAACTCGATCATCCGCCTGCGAACTGGCTCGTGCTTGAGCGCGCATACAGCACGCAGTCCATCGACACGGCGGCGCTCGAGCCGGACAACGCGAATTGCTGGTACGACGCGGCGACTCAGTCGCTGCATATGGTCGTGCCGACGCAAGGTCCGCACGAGGTTGCGCAAAGCGCCATGGAGATGACGGCGAAGTGCCGCTTCCCGGTGAAGAGGCTCTTTCTCCATCCGTGCTACACGGTCGGCTATGGATCGAAGGACCACTTCAACGTGCCGTTCTACGGCCTGCTTGCCGCGATGTACGGCGAAGGCCGGCCGGTGCGTCTCGCGTTCGATCGCTACGAGCAGTTCCAGACATCGATCAAGCGCCATGCATCGAAGATGCGCTACCGGATTGCCGTCGATACGAAAACGCATCTCTTGCAGTCGTTCAAGTGCGATTTCGAAGTCGATGGCGGCGGACGCTGCAATTTTTCTCCATCGGTGGCCATGGTGGGCGCGAGCGGGGCGCAGTCGGTGTACTACTTCCCGAAGAGTGACCTGACCGCCGTGGCCATCGCTTCGCGCGCCGTCGATGCCGGGTCGGCGCGCGGTTACGGCACGCTCCAGACCATGGCCGCGACCGAAATGATGATCGATGAAATCGCGGGGCAACTCGGCATCGACGCTATCGACTTTCGCCTGGCTAACGCGTTGCGCTCCGGCATGAAGAACACGCAGGGCGCGATTCCCGCAGGCGCCATCCGTGTCGATGAGGTCTTGCAAAAGGCCCGCGCGCATCCGCTGTGGACCGAACGCGCGAAGAAGAAGGCCGAGTACGACCTGGCGCATCCGGGCGCGCGCTATGGTGTCGGCTTTGCGTGCGTGCAGAAGGACTTTGGCACGGGCGCGGAGTCGTCGTTTGCGAAGGTCGAACTCGCGCCGGATGGCTCGGTCACCTTGCAGCACTCGGCGGCCGAGATTGGCACGGGCGTGTCGACGTCGCAGGCGATCGCATGCGCGAAATGGCTGGGCCACCCGGCGAGCGTGGTGAGCATGGCCGTGATCGACTGGCCCGAGCTGCCGGTTGTAACGAGCGGCGATCCCTATCTGATGTCGCAGGCTGAGCAGGACAAGTTGTCGGCCAATCCGCGCTGGTCGCCGGGCATCATCTCGCCGGCGAGCGCGACCAATTCGGCGTTCTATTTCACCCATAGCACGTACGAGGCGGCGCGCGTCGTGTTCACGCACGGCGTGTGGCCAGCAGCCATGGCGTTGTGGAGCGAAGGTATTGGCGGCGGGCAAAGTGCGCCGCTGGTCGTGCGTCGCGAGGACGCGCGTTGGGTCGACGGCAAGCTGAGCGCTGCAGGCCTCGAGCCGCTGCCGCTGGAACAGCTCGCGAAGAAGGCACACGATCTCGGCCTCGTCGTGGGCGCGGTCGTGCATGTGTTCAACCGCTGGCAATGGACCGAAGCGGAATTCGCTATCGACGGTGCGATCGAGCGCTTGCCGATCGATGGTTTGTCGATGCTTCGCGGCGCCGGCACAAAGCAGCGCGACGCCGACGGCAAAGCGGCAGGACAGACATCGCAGGCGTCGCAAGCATCGCCCGCGAGCGGCTACCACGCGCTCGATCGAAAGCGGGTTTTCATCCCGCCGGTCCAGCGCAACAACGCGGCGGTGACCTACTACAGCGCTGTCGGCACGCTGGTCGAGCTCGCGGTGAACGAAGCGAGTGGCCAAGTCGCGCTGCTGTCGCATCACTCGATCATGGAGTGCGGCAACCAGATATCGCCGCAACTGGTTTCGGGGCAATTGCAAGGCGGCCTTGCGATGGGCATCGGCCACGCGCTGCATGAATATTTGCCGCTCTACGAAGACGGTCCCGGCAACGGCACGTGGAACTTCAACCGCTACCGCGTGCCACGCGCCAGCGACGTCGCCGTCTGGAATCAAACGGGCGACGTGCTGCCGCCCATCACGGAAACGGACCCGCCCAAAGGCATCGCGGAGGTGGTGATGATTCCGGTCGTCGGCGCGATCGTCAACGGCATTGCGCACGCAATCGGGCATCGATTCAACGACTTGCCCGTGACCCCCCAAAACATCCAGGAAGTGCTCGCATGACCGCCGCCAGTCAAACACCTACCCAAGGCACGGTCGCGCCTTTGACCCGGGCAGTGAAGCCCGCCTTGAAGCCGATTTTGAAGCCAATCTCGCTCACGCTCAACGCGGTCGCCGTCGGCCCGATCCAGGTGCCTGAGGGCCTGATGATGATCGACTTCCTGCATGAATATGTCGGCCTGACCGGATCGCGGCTCGGCTGCGGGCAGGGCGTCTGCCACGCGTGCGTGGTCATCGTCGATCATGCGGGCGGCACGAGCGAAGAGGTGCGAACGTGCATTACGGGCGCGCATTTCTTCGACGGCAAGACGGTGCGGACCATCGAAGGGCACGGGAAACGCAACGAAAAGGGTGAGGTCGTGGAGTTGACGCTGGTGCAGCAGAAGTTCCTGGAGCACTTCAGCTTTCAATGCGGCTATTGCACACCGGGTTTTGTGAACGCGGCGACTGTCTTGATCGAGCGTCTTGAGCGCCAGCCGATCGCGAAACATGAGGTCGAGCAGGCGATCATCACTGCACTCGACGACCATATCTGCCGATGCACGGGCTACGTACGCTACTACGAAGCGGTGAAGGACGTGATCATGAATACGCCCGGACTGCTCAAGGATTCGGCATGATCCGGTCGCTCTCTCTTACGTACACCGCACTCGCGCTAAGTGCCGCGTTGCTGGCAGGATGTGGCGATAGCAGCAATCACGGCAATGAAGTAACCGCCGCTGCCCACGCGTCCACGCCCGAGCAGGTCGCACGAGGCCGCTATCTCGCGAAGGCCGCCGACTGTGCCGCCTGTCATACGGTCGCTGGTGGCGCGCCGTTCGCGGGCGGCGTGAAGCTCGAATCGCCGTTCGGTACCTTTTATGGCACGAATATCACGCCGGACCCGGTGCACGGCATCGGCAAGTGGAGCGCCGCGCAGTTCTACGACACACTGCACGACGGCGTGACGCCGGACAAGCATCTGTATCCCGCAATGCCCTACACGTCGTACCGGACGATGTCCCGTGACGATAGCAACGCGATCTATGCCTACCTGATGGCGCAAAAGCCGGCCACCGTTCCGAACCTCGAGCCTAGCCTGAAATTTCCGTTCAACGTACGCCCCGCCGTGAGGTTCTGGAACATGCTGTTCCTGAAGGACACGTTGCCGGATGCATCGACAGGAAGTTCTGCGGACTGGACTCGCGGACGTTATCTGGCGAACGCATTGGGCCATTGCGCCGAATGTCACACGTCACGCGGCGCGTTCGGTCAGATGGACGGCGCAAAGACGTTCCTGGGATCGGATCTGGGGCGTGTAGTCCCGCCGGACATCACGCCGGCCGGGCTAGCAGCTCGGGGTTGGAATGCGGCCGATTTGCAGGCGTTCTTCGCGACGGGAATGTCTGCCCAGGGTTCGGCGTTCGGCGAGATGCATCCGGTGGTGTATCTGAGCAGCCAGCATCTTTCACCCGACGACCTTCGCGCGATGTCGACGTATCTGCTCGGCGATGCACCTCCCGCGCCGGCGCCCGCACCCGTCCAAGGAGATATCACGCCGTGGGCGGCCGGGCGGACGGTTTACCTCGGTGTATGCGCCGGCTGTCATGGGCGTGTGGGAGAAGGGCGCCCGCACGTGGCGGTATCGATGCAAGGCAGCACCACCGTACGTGCCGCCGATCCGCATAACCTGATCGTTGCCATGCTCGATGGCATCGGCGCTGCCGACTTTCCCGGCACGGAAAGGCTGCAGGACATGCCGGGTTTCGCCAAGACGCTGAGCGACGAAGAACTGGCGCAACTCGCCAATTA
>NZ_JBAUSA010000554.1:0-4119 GCF_049581465.1 Caballeronia sp.
CAAACGGTGGCAGGACGTGTATGAACTGCTCGACGCCGGCATTGATGTGTACACCACCGTCAACGTCCAGCACCTTGAAAGCCTGAACGATATCGTCGGGCAGATCACAGGCATCCGGGTATGGGAAACCGTGCCCGATCGCGTGTTCGATCTCGCCGATGAAGTCACGCTAGTCGACTTGCCAGCCGAAGAATTGCTGGACCGCATGCGCGATGGCAAGGTGTACTTACCGCAGCAGGCAGCGAACGCAGTACGCAATTTCTTCCGGAAGGGAAACCTGATCGCCCTGCGCGAACTGGCTTTGCGCCGGACAGCGGATCGCGTGGACGCGCAGATGCGCGAATATCGCGCGGACCAGTCAATTAGCCGGATCTGGCAGGCGCGCGAACGGTTGATTGCGTGTATCGGCCCCGGTCCTGAAAGCGCAACGCTGGTTCGGTACGTGGCTCGCCTCGCCTCAAGTCTCAAGGCGGACTGGCTCGCAGTCTATGTCGAGACGCCCAAGCTGCAGCGCCTGGCTGATGTCTCGCGCAAACGCACCCTTGATGCGCTCAAGCTTGCTTCCGAGCTGGGCGCGGAGACCGTCACGCTCGACGGCGCCGACGCGGCCGCGACGCTCGTCGCCTATGCGCGGATGCGCAATGTCTCCAAGATCGTGGCGGGCGCGCCCGGAGCGACTGCTTGGTGGTCCCTGTTTGATCCATCTGTCGCGCAAGCGCTAGTGCGCTACGCCGACGATATCGATGTAACGCTGGTCGGCACGGGCGCGGCTAAAGAACCGGGGGCGAGCGGTGCCCCGCGATTCGCTGGCGTGCCTGACGGCACGAGATCGCGCCCCAATGCGTACCTGTATGCAATCGGTATCGGCGCGGCCGTGACGGTGCTCGCGAGTGGGCTCGCGCGCCACATCGATCTGACCAACCTGGTGATGCTGTACCTGCTCGCCGTCATATTCGCGGCGGTCAAGCTCGGACGCGGACCCGGCGTGCTGTTGTCGTTCCTGAGCGTCGCCGCATTCGATTTTTTCTTCGTGCCACCGAAGTGGTCATTTGCAGTCACCGATACCCAATACCTGCTGACCTTCGTCGTCATGTTGCTCACGTCGCTGACGATCAGTCACCTGACATCGAACCTTCGGCTGCAAGCGCGGATCGCGTCGTTGCGCGAACGCCGCACGAGCGCAATGTACGCGATGACACGAGAGCTCGGCGGCGCGCTGATGACCGAGCAGATCATCGAAATCGGCACGCGTCACGTAGGCGAAATATTCCAGGCGCGAGTTGCAATCCTGCTGCCCGACAGCGCGGAGAAGGTCCGCCAGAAAGTCGACGATCCGAATCCGCACGTCACGGTCGATGCTGCGAGTCTGGACATCGATATCGGGCAATGGGTGTACGACCAGCAAAAGCCTGCGGGCCATGGGACCGACACGCTGCCTGCCGCAGACGCGCTATACCTGCCGCTCAAGGCGCCAATGCGCACACGAGGCGTTCTCGCATTGATCACCGAGCGGGCCGATGAGCTCGCGGCGCCTGAACAGCAACGCATGATCGACACATTCGCGTCGCAGATCGCGCTCGCACTCGAACGCGTGCATTACGTCGAGATTGCACAGGACGCGCTGGTCAACATGGAATCGGAGCGGATGCGCAACTCGTTGTTGTCGGCGATCTCGCACGACTTGCGTACGCCGCTGACGTCGATCGTCGGATTCGCTTCGGTTCTCGAAGAGCGACAGCGCATGCCCGAGCCGTCCGGGCCGCTTGACCCATTCGATCCGTCCGATGGTGCCGACAGCACCTCGCAGGAACTTGTTCACGCCATTCATGAAGAGGCACTTCGCATGAGCGGCCTGGTGACCAATTTGCTCGATATGGCCGGGCTTCAGGGTGGCAGCATACGACTCAACCGGCAATGGTCGATGATCGAAGAGGTGGTTGGCGCGGCGCTGGCGGTGTGTCGCCGAACGCTTGGGGTGCGACCGGTGCAAGTGCGCGTTCCAGCAGACCTTCCGCTGGTCCAGCTTGACGCCGTTCTCATGGAGCGGCTGCTAGCCAACCTCTTCGAGAATGCCGCGAAGTACACCCCCGAGGGTACGCCGCTATCGATCGATGCCGTGTTGGAACAACATGGTAACGATCGGTGTGTGAGAGTTCGCATCGACGACCATGGTCCGGGTTTGCCTCCAGGGGCACAGACAAGCCTCTTCGATAAATTTACGCGTGGAGAGAAAGAATCGGCTAAGCCGGGCATTGGATTGGGTCTTGCGATTTGCCGGGCTATTGTTGGGGCACACGGCGGAAAGATCGGCGCCGAGAATCGCATAGGCGAGGGCGGGAAAGTCGTAGGCGCGCGCTTCTGGTTCACGTTGCCGGTCAATGATTCGCCCCCGCTCGACGAGCTTGTTGAAGATGATCGCGATGGAGAACATTCGTGAGCGAGCGCGGAGTGACTGTCGTTGTCATTGAAGACGACAAGCAAATACGCCGCTTCGTGCGTACCACGCTCGAGAGCCAGAACATGACCGTGTTCGAAGCGGAAACCGGGCAGCAGGGCCTGCGTGAGGCGGCGTTTCGCAAGCCCGAGTTGATTGTGATCGACCTTGGGTTGCCGGACACGGACGGTATCGACGTCATTCGCGAGTTGCGCACGTGGACGGAGCAGCCCGTGATCGTACTGTCGGCTCGCACTAACGAAGAGGCCAAAGTAGGCGCGCTTGATGCCGGCGCCGACGACTACCTCACCAAGCCGTTTAGCGTTTCAGAGCTGCTCGCGCGAATCAGGGCACAATTGCGGCGCCGGAATCGGGGTGGGCAGCAGGAAAAACCGCTGGTGCGCTTCGGTTCGGTGTTGCTTGATCTGTCTGAGAGGCGTGTTACGCGTGATGGAATCGCGGTACACCTCACGCCGATCGAGTACCGTCTGCTTACTACGCTGGTGCGCCATGCCGGGCGCGTGCTGACTCACCAGCAGTTGCTGCGTGAAGTGTGGGGGCCGGCGTATGTCGAGAACCAGCATTATTTGCGCGTCTACATGGGTCATTTGCGACACAAGCTCGAAGTTGATCCGGCACAGCCGGTTCATATCGTGACTGAGACTGGGGTAGGCTACCGGCTGACAGGCACGCAGTAATAGATACGCGAACGTGACGTTCGGTGAAACGGAGGCAATCATGAAGTTGAGTACGGTAATGCGGATCAGAGGGGTCTTGAAGGTGGTTGCTGTCGCCATGATAGGGAGTCAGGTGCTGACCGCGGCGTTCCAGTTTGCCGCTCAGCAAATTGCGCTCGACACTACGGCGATGGAGATCTCGATTTTCAGCTTCGTTACTTGCGGGCTGGTCAGCTTGTGGCTGCAGTCGGATGCGCGGCGCGCGTATGGGCTGGCACGCGAGAAGAACTGCGTTACGCCAGTCGATAAAAGGAATCCCGCGTTGGTCGTTTCGGCGGATTGCCCTAAGCGGTGGCTGGTTATTTTGCATATTGAAATGAATCCGGGGGCGGTGGGGCTGTAGGGCGCGCTGGCGCTTGGGGGTGGGTGGGGGCCTTTGCTTGCGGCGAGTGTGGGGACAGCGTTGAGTCCTCCTGCTTACGTGGTCGGTCTGCTTAAGTCGGATTTTCTTGCTTATTTCTGTTAGCCCCTGTTCGGGGCGGAACTTCATTTTTGCAAACGCGCAAAGAAACGAAGCAAAGAAACGCGTTTTGAACCGCCAATTTTTAAGTGTCGTCGACGCTCATTTCAGGCTTTTGGCCCGAACGTAGCGCGGCCCCGAACATTTAACCGGCAGTTGAACACCCGCCTCAAGCGCAAGCAGCGCGCACACGCTTCGCCTCGACAGCCCCAGCTCGGCGGCGAGTCGTGTGCTCGTACCACCAAAGCGCTTCGTCCTCGCTTTTTCATTTCGCGTCGCACTTCGCAAAATCCAGGCAAGTCAAACCCAAACCCGCGAGATTTGCGGCCGGCCTTGGCCGGGCCCTGCCGTCGTACGACGCGGTCCGTTAGCTGGAGTGGGTTGGGTCCTTAGAGGCGAAGCGTGTGCGTGCCGTTGGTGCTTGAGGAGGGTGTTCGACTGCGGGTTGATGGATGGGGGCCGCGCTACGTTCGTGCCAAAAACCTGAA
>NZ_JBAUSA010000555.1:0-5474 GCF_049581465.1 Caballeronia sp.
CGCATGCTGTTGCCGGCGGCGGCGCTCGCGGGCGGTGTCGCGGTGATGGGATGCGATCTCGTTGCGCGCACGGTGATCGCGCCGGCGCAGTTGCCGGTCGGTGTTATTACCGCGCTGGTCGGTGTGCCCATGTTCTTGTGGATGCTGCTGAGGCGTGCGCCATGAACGATCTTCGCGTCAGTCATCTCACGTTGCGCGCAGGAGGCCGGGTGTTGATCGCCGATCTTTCGCAAACGTTTTCATCGGGGGAAATGTGGTGCGTGGCGGGTCCGAACGGCGCTGGCAAGACGACGCTGATCGCGGCGCTGGCGGGTGTATCGAAGGCGGCTTCGGGAGATATCCTTCTGGATGAAACGGAGTTGGGTCAATGGCGTTCGAGCAAACTGGCTCGTCGACGCGCGTTGATGCCGCAAGCTTCGCACGACGCCTTTAGCGCCAGCGTTCTCGACACCGTCATGCTTAGCCGCTTTCCTCATTTGACCGGCTGGGGCTGGGAAAGCGATGCGGATCGCGCCGCTGCGCACGCGGCGCTGGATACCCTGAAGCTTGCCGACTTTGCGTCCCGCGACGTTCTTTCGCTGTCGGGCGGGGAGCGCCAGCGCGTGTCGCTGGCCGCGACGCTGTGCCAGGACGCGCCGCTGCTATTACTCGATGAACCACTCGCGCATCTCGATCTGCACCATCAAATCGATTGCCTCGAAGCGTTGAGCGTATGGACCAAATCGAACGACCGATGCGTGATTTTCTCGTGTCACGATCTCAACCTTGCGCGCCGCTTCGCCACGCATGCATTACTGCTCGATGGCGCCGGCCTGGCGCATGCGGGACGTGTGCGGGATGTGCTCACGCCCGAACGTGCGAGCGCCGCGTTCGGCTATCCGCTCAAGCTCATTGAACAGGACGGACACGAAGCGCTCGTGCCCGTGATTCGATCAACTTCCTCATGACCAAAGACATGCACGCCACCCTGCCAAATCCCGAACCGCTGGATCGATCGATGACGCCCGAGTTGCAACATGTGATCGATACGAAGACGAAACCTCCCGGTAGTCTCGGGCGGATCGAATCGCTCGCGCTGCAAATGGGCCTGATCCAGCGGACGCTGCGACCACGTATTGAACGTCCTGCAGTGATCGTGTTCGCCGCCGATCATGGCATTGCATCCGAAGGCGTGAGTCCGTATCCCCAGGAAGTCACCGTTCAGATGGTCGCGAATTTCCTGGGCGGCGGCGCGGCGATCAACGCGCTGTCGCGGGCGGCGGGGATGTCGCTGGAAGTCGTGGACGCGGGCGTGGCGAGCGCATTGCCTCCTGCAGCGGGACTTATCGACGCCGCGATCCGGCGCGGCGGCACGCGTAACTTCGCGCACGAACCGGCGATGACCCGCGACGAAACCTTGCTTGCAATCGCGCGCGGCGCCGAGCGCGTGCGCCATCACGCGGCGCTCGGGACCAACGTGATCGGCTTTGGCGAAATGGGGATCGCGAACACATCGGCGGCGGCGTGCCTGATGAGCCGGCTGTGCGATTTGCCAATCGATGCCTGCGTCGGGCGCGGCACGGGACTCGACGACGCCGGTTTGATTCACAAACGCGAGGTGCTCGCTGTGGCACTCGCCAGGCACCCGAAGTCCGCCGATCCACTCGATACCCTCGCGACTTTCGGCGGCTTCGAAATCGCGATGATTACGGGCGCATTCCTCGCGGCGGCTGAGGCGCGCATGACGATTCTCGTCGATGGGTTCATCGTGACGTCGGCATTGCTGGTCGCGCACGCTGTGTGTCCCGCGGTCCTCGACTACTGCGTGTTCGCCCACACGTCGGGCGAGGCGGGGCATCGGCGGATGCTTGAGCATTTGGGTGCCGCGCCCTTGCTCGAACTCGGCTTGCGGCTTGGCGAAGGAACGGGCGCGGCGCTCGCGTTGCCGTTGTTGCGCGCGGCGGTTGCTTTCGTCGATGAAATGGCGAGCTTCGAATCGGCGGGTGTATCGGATAAGGGCGTCTGATACGACCATGACGACCATGAGCCGGCCGATGCAGGAACTCCGCTATTTTTTCACCGCGCTCGGGTATTTCACGCGCGTGCCGGTGCCGCGTTGGGTCGGCTTCGAAGCGCACTACATGGACGCGGCGGCGCGCTATTTTCCCTTGATCGGCGTGCTGGTCGGCGCGCTCGGTGCGATTGTCTATCTCGCGGCGCTGCATGCGTTTCCGGCTGGCGTGGCCGTGTTGTTGTCGATGGCGGCGACGTTGTGGTGCACGGGCGCGTTCCACGAAGACGGTCTCGCGGACTGCGCCGATGCCTTTGGCGGCGCCTACACCCGCGACGACGCATTGCGCATCATGCGCGATTCGCGCATCGGCGCATTTGGGGCGATTGCGTTGATCGTCGTGCTCGCGTTGAAATGGCAGACCCTCGCTTCGATACCCCCGCTGCGCTGCGCGTGGCTGATCGTCGTGGCACACGCCGCGAGCCGCACCTTCGCCATCAGCTATCTCTGCACGCTCGATTACGTTCGTGCCGAAGGCAAGGCAAAACCGGTCGCGCAGAAGATGAGCGCGGGCGCGTTCCTGCTCGCCGCCGTATTCGGATTGCCCTGGCTTTTCTGGCCCGACTGGCGGCTCGGTTGCGTGATGATCGCGGCGCTTGGGGCGGGTCGGCTTATGCTTGGGCGCTACTTCGTCAGGCGCATCGGAGGATATACCGGTGATTGCCTGGGCTTTGCGCAACAGTGCTTCGAACTCCTTATCTATTTGATCGGGCTCGCATGGATCTCATCCTGATTCGCCATCCGGCTGTCAATATCGATGCCGGGATTTGCTATGGCGCCACCGATGTCCCGCTTCTCTGCGATGCGGCCGAATCCGCGCGTATCTTAGGCGAGCGATTGCTAGCGCTCAATGTGCCGCCAGTCAAAGGCGGCTGGCACACGAGTCCGCTGAGCCGATGCCGTTTGCTGGCCGAAGCGATAGGTCACGTTCACGTCGACGCGCGTTTGCAGGAACTTAATTTTGGCTCGTGGGAAAAGAGGCGATGGGATGGTCTGGATCGCGCGTTGCTGGATACGTGGGCGGCAGACCTGGACCATTCGCGCGCCCACGGCGGCGAAAGCGTCGCGCAATTGGCATTGCGGGTTTCAAGCTGGATCGATGAAATCAGTCGCGATGGCCGCCCTGTTCACGCGATCACGCACGCCGGCGTCATCCGGGTGCTGACCGGGCAATTGCTAGGAGTCCCGCGAGCGAATGTTATTCAATGGCCGCTGGATTTCGGCGCGATCGTCTGGTTAAGACGCGTGCGCGGCGAGTGGCTGCTCGTGCGGTGGAACGCTTGATCTTCACGCATGCTCAGTTCGGGCGGCGACTTCTCGCGGCGTCGAGATCCTCGCACAAGGCCGCCGCGCCGAGCGCAAGACGGGGTGTCGGACGGTTGATCAGATCGCCGTCGATACCGAAGAGATTGTTGCGCGCGACGGCTGTCATCGAAGGCCATTTGCGCCATGTGTCGAGCGAGGGCAGGGCGTGTTCCGAATTCGTCGCGCCGGGCGTCGCGGTGACGATCGCTTCCGGATTGGCGGCGAGCACGGCTTCGGTCGAGATCGTGGGCACAAGCGGCTTCAGATCGGCAAACACGTTCTTGCCGCCACACACTTCGATGACTTCGCTCAGTATGTGCTCGCCATTGAGCGTCATCAGCGGATCGTCCCAGACCTGATAGAACACACTCACCGGCGGCCGGTTCGCGTAATGCGCGCGCAAGCTTGCGATATCGCGGCGAAACGCGCTTGACGCTGCGCTCGCCTGTTGTTCAGTTCCCAGCAAGTGCCCGAGCTTGTCGATGGTCGCGGGGATATCTTGCAGCTTGTGCGGTTCGCTGAAGAACAGCGGGATGTGCAATTCGCGCAGGCGATCGATTTGCCGCATCGCATTGCCATGGCGCCACACGACGATCAGGTCTGGCTTCATCGCGACGATGCGTTCGAGGTCGAGCGATTTGTTGTCGCCGACGCGGGGTATCGATTTCGCCTGCGGTGGGTAATCGCTATAGCTGACAGCGCCGACAATTCGCGCGCCGCCGCCGGCCGCGTAGAGAAGTTCGGTGACGTGGGGCGCCAGGCTCACAATGCGTTGCGCTGGAGCGGCGAGGGTGACGGCCGCGCCCGAATCATCGGTGACTGAAAGTGTTTCGGCGTGCGATGTTCCTGCCGACACGGCCAGGCAGCACAACAGAACAACACGGGGAAGCAAGCTCATGCGGAGTCTTTATTAATGGCGAGATGGCGGTGGAAAAGAATCACGTCAAGGTCTCGAACGCTGCCGCGAAGCGTGTCCATTCCTCGGCCGTTCCCGTCAATCCAATCCGCAAGCTGGGTGTCGGTCCGTGCTCGAAGAGCCGTGTCCAGATCCCCTTCGACGCCAGCGCATGGTGCAACGCAGCCGCGTGTTGCGTTTCGAACCAGACGAAAAGCGGCGTGGTGTGCGCATCGAAACCTTGTTGGCCGACAAGCTCCGCGAGTCGCGCGCTTTCCCTCTTCAGCACCGTACGCGTTTCGGCTTGCCAGGCGTAGTCTTTGAATGCGGCCTGAATCGCGTGACGCGCGGGACCACTGACCGTCCATGCTCCGAGCTCATTGTGCAAGGCATCGCGTAGCGGTCGCGCCGAGAGTACGAAACCCGCGCGGATCCCCGCGAGCCCATAAAACTTGCCGACCGAACGCAGCACGACCAGCCCGTCGCGGCCGCTTTCGGCTGCGAGTGATCGATTCGCGGTGGGGTCATCGTAAGCATCGGCGAAAGCTTCATCGACGATGAGCGTGCCGCCGCGCGCCGTGAGTTGTGAATGCCATCGCAGCAATACGTCCCGGCCGATGCGCTCGGTCGTCGGATTGTTCGGATTCCCGACGATCACATGATCGATGCCAGCGGACAAGGTCTCGGCGGAAATATCGAGCGGTTCAACGCGATGCCCCGCGCGCTCGAAGGCGGGTGCGTATTCGCCGTACGTGAGCGGCGCGACGCCTACGACACCGATTGGCAACAAGCCCGGCAACGCGCGGATCGCAGCTTGACTGCCGGCAACCGGCAGCGCGCCCGGCGCTCCATAGTGAAGGGCTGCCAGTTCGGCGAGGCCATCGGCGTCTTCGGGCAAGCGGCGCCATGCGTCCACGGGCACGGGCGGAACGGGATACGCGCGCGGATTGATCCCCGTCGATAAATCGAGCCAGTCGCCCAGTTCGATCCCATATCGACGTGCGGCTTCGCGCAAATCGCCGCCATGCCGGATGGGTTCAGCCATGGGGGCCGCCGCCCAAAAAAGCGCAAGCCAGTAGAACTACGAGCCAAAGCAGGATCGTTCGCTCGACGAGGCGCATGGCCGCGACCACGTGGCGGGGCGCCGCCGTCTTGCCGAAGCCGAGCACCGGCCGCGCTTCGAGCGCGCCGTGATAAATCGCTGCGCCGCCGAGCATCACGTTC
>NZ_JBAUSA010000556.1:0-5037 GCF_049581465.1 Caballeronia sp.
CAGCAAAGTCTCGCCCACTCGTACGCACCCGGCGGCGACCGTGCCCGTCACGATCGTGCCTTGTCCAGCGAGCGTGAAAACGCGATCGATAGCAAGCCGAAACATGCCGTCGTCGCGACGCGTCGGCCATTGCGCCGCCACCGCTCGCAAATGCGCGTTCAACGCGGCCACGCCAGGATCATCGGCCCGCGTGGCGTTGGTGTCGAAAACCGGCGCGTCCTGCAACGCGCCTCCAAAGAGCAACGTCGCGATTTCGCGATGCACTTCGCGCACTCGCTGCGGTTCCACGCGATCTATCCTGGTCACAGCAATCGCGCCGCGCTCGACCCCGAGCAATCGCAGAATCGCCAGATGCTCGCGCGTTTGCGGCATCACGCCATCGTCGGCGGCAATCACCAGCAGCGCGTAATCGATACCGCTCGCGCCCGCCGTCATCGTATGGACGAGTTTCTCGTGGCCGGGAACGTCGATCAGGCCTAGCACGTCGCCGTTATCAAGCGGCACGTACGCGTAGCCCAATTCGATCGAAATGCCGCGCGCTTTCTCTACTTTCAGCCGGTCGGTGTCTACGCCCGTCAGCGCGCGGACCAGCGTAGTCTTGCCATGATCGACATGGCCCGCCGTGCCGACTATCATCCCTGCACACCCGACAACTGGGCAACGAGTTCAGCTTCGTCGCCCGCTTCGAGACAACGCAAATCAAGGCGCAGGGCGTCATCGGCGATACGGCCGATTATTGGACGCGGCAGCTCGCGCAGGCGTTTTTCGAGCGCGAGCAAGTGACGGCCGCCGCGTTTGCCATCGGCCATCCTGACGACGAGGCCGTAGCTGGGCAATACGTCGACCGGCAGTGCACCGCTGCCGATCTGGCTGAACATTGGTTCGATCGCCACCGCGTACCGCTCGCCGACGGTTCGTTGCAATACGGGCTGAACGCGCTCGGCCGCTACGCGCACTGCGTCGGCAGGACGTGTCAGCACGCGTAGCGTGGTCAGGCGTTCCGCCAGTTTCTCAGGTGTGCGATACAAACGCAGCACGGGCTCAAGCGCGGCAAGCGTCAGTTTACCGACGCGTAACGCGCGCTTGAGCGGGTGCTTCTTGATCTTCCGAATTAACTCGAGCCGGCCAACGATCAGGCCGGCCTGCGGGCCACCAAGCAGCTTGTCGGCGCTGAACGTGACCAGATCGGCACCCGCCGCAATCGTTTCACGTACTGTCGTTTCTCGCGGCAATCCCCATTGCGTCAGGTCGACCAGCGTGCCGCTGCCGAGGTCCACGACTACCGCCAAACCACGCGCTTTGGCGAGCGGCGCCAGCTCATCCACGCGGACCTCTGCCGTAAAGCCACTAATGGCGTAGTTACTGGCGTGGACCTTCATCAGCATCGCGGTTCGCGGGCCAATAGCGTGCTCGTAATCCTTCAGGTGCGTGCGATTCGTCGTGCCGACTTCGCGCAGTTTTGCGCCCGCCCGGCTCATGATGTCGGGTATGCGGAACGAGCCGCCGATCTCCACCAGTTCCCCGCGCGACACGATCACTTCTTTCTTCGACGCGAGCGCCGACAAAGTGAGCAGCACAGCAGCTGCGTTGTTGTTCACGACGGTCGCCGCTTCGGCGCCCGTGAGTTCGCAAATAAGCTCGTCGATCAGGTCGTCGCGATCTCCGCGCTTGCCCGTTTCAAGATCGAACTCGAGGTTGATCGGTTGCGTGAGCGCGGTGACCACGGCGCCGAGCGCCTCAACAGGCAACAACGCGCGGCCGAGATTGGTATGGAGCACGGTGCCGGTCAGGTTGAACACGCTGCGCAACCTCGCTTGGGCGCGATCGCGAAGCATCTCTCCAACCGATATGGCGAGGGGCGCTGTATCCAGCGAAGCCACGGACGCTTGACCGGCCTGTGCATCCGCGCGCCAGGTTTCAAGGGCGTGGTGCAACGCGGCCAGTACTTGTGAACGGCCAAACTCCGCTGCCAGCATTAGAAATTCGGGCGACGCCATCACCTTCTCGACTGATGGCACACGCGCCATCAGCGCCCGCAATTCGGCGCTCGATACATCGCTCACAAGTCGATCCCTCTTAGTTGGACGCGTCAGGCCGATCTCTCTTCCTCGTCGACTTGTTCCGGCCACAGCCATGGATGCGGCGACGCCCGCCTGTATCCTTCCTCGCCCATCAGCAGATCGAGTGTCAGGCTAGCGAGGTCGTCTGCAAACGGGTCGAAATCGTAGTCCTTATTCTGATAGCCAATCTTTCGATACGTGTGGCATTCATCGCACGATTCGGCCTTAAGCAGCGCTCTTTTCGATTCAGCTTCCTTAGTCTGCGTGTCGGCATCCGGCGTTCCGAGCGCGTGGTACGCGATGCCTTTCGTCGAGTCGCAGTTCGAACATTTCGAACGGACCATATGCCATTCTGTCGCGCACAGCCCGCATTGAAGGAAGCGGTAATTGTCATACGCACCGCCAAGCCGTACCGTGCTCGCGACCGGATGCGAGCCGCAAATCGGGCACAGGCCGGGCGTCTCCAGATACGGAATCTCGCGGGGGTCAATATCGGCGGCAAGATCGGTCCAGACCACTTGCAACGCGGCCACGATAAATGGCGCGCTAGCGGGATCCACTTCGGCGAAGCGCTGGGCAAAGATCGCGTCGGCTTGTGCGTCTAGTGTTGCGGCGTCGAGCGATCTTAATTTCTCTATTAGTTGCTCAAGCGTCGGCGTAAGAGGCGCGGCAGCCTCTATCTTGTCTAGCAAGCTGATTAGAACGTCGCGCCAGGCCGGATCGCGCACACCCGATAGCGCGGGAATCAAGGGCATTGAGTGCTGTTGCGCGGTGGCGATCGACTCGGCGCTAGGCGCCCTCGCCTTAAAGCCCCGCATAATCGCCTGCTGCGCGTCCGCGAGCCCCGCCATCAGGCGCAAATAACCCGCGATAGGATTCCCCCGGTCGGCAAGCTGGCGCAATCGAGTAGCGCGAGCCATGAAGATGCTCGCGCGCTCAGGCGTCCGAATGCGGGGAACGGCCGATTGATCGAGCGACTCGATATCACCGGCTGCCAGGATGCGTTGAACCACGGTCGGTCCTTTGCTCGGACTGCAATGCATCAAAAGTCGGAATTCCTACTTCCTGATTATCTCTTCAAACCATCGCGGATGATGCTTTCTTGCCCATCCATATGTCACGGTGCCCCGCGTCATGGCGCCAATCGATCCTTTGATCCACAAGGCCGCGTAGATATGCACCACGATCCCGACCATCAAAACGAACGCTGCCGCGGCATGAACCACCACAGCGAAACGGATGATCTCGATCGGAAAATAGACTGAGAAATACCGCCGCCAGATCACAATGCCGCTTGCCAGCAACGCGAGCAAACATACGACCATTGTGAAAAACAGCAGCTTCTGTCCGGCATTGTACTTACCTATCGCGGGCAGTTTTTCCTCACGATTATTGAGGACGTCATCGATTTGCTTCATCCACTGGATGTCCATCTTATCCAGGTAATTGTGACGCCAGAATCGCAGGGCAAGGATCAGGAACGAAAGGAACATGACACAGCCGACAAACGGATGCAGGATGCGTGTCCATTGCCCGCCGCCGAAAATGGCGTATAGCCAGGACATCGCCGGGTGAAACATGGCAAGCCCGGACAACGCCAGCAGCACGAACGTGATGGCGGTGATCCAGTGATTCGTGCGCTCGTTAGGCGTATAGCGCACGATCAGTCTGTTTCCCTTCACGTCTTTCAGGTCATGGTCTTCCATCGGTTTGCTCCCGCGAACGGCGTAGTTCCTCGGCTTCCCTCAGCGCGTCTACTTCATCTGTCTCCGACACCTCGTTCGGACCGACCCGGGTGTAATGGAAGAAGCCCGCCAGCGCCGCGACTGCAATCCCGGCAAGCGCCAGGGGTTTCGCCAGACCTTTCCAAACGTACACCATCGCGCTGATCTTTGGATCTTCTGGCAAGCCGTGATAGAGAGTGGGTTTGTCCGCGTGATGAAGCACATACATCACATGCGTGCCGCCGACGCCTGCCGGGTCATACAAACCTGCGTTCTCAAAGCCACGCTCTTTCAGGTCGACGACCCTGTCCGCGGCCTGCTGCTTCATGTCCTCTTTCGTGCCGAACATGATGGCGCCGGTCGGGCAGGTTTTCACGCAAGCCGGCTCCTGCCCGACCGCCACGCGATCAGAACATAGCGTGCACTTGTAAGCGCGATTGTCCTTCTTCGATATGCGCGGCACGTTGAATGGGCAACCCGTCACGCAATAGCCGCAACCAATACAGTTTTCCTCGTGAAAATCCACGATGCCATTGGTGTACTGCACGATCGCGCCCGGCGACGGACACGCCTTCAGGCAGCCGGGGTCCTCGCAGTGCATGCAACCGTCCTTGCGGATCAGCCATTCGAGATTGCCGTCAGGATTCTCGTACTCGGAGAACCGCATGACGGTCCACGAATGTTCGGTCAGGTCCCGCGGATTATCGTAGACGCCGGTTGTATCGCCGATTTCATCACGCAAATCGTTCCATTCCATGCAGGCCGTCTGACACGCCTTGCAGCCGATGCACTTCGACACATCGATCAGCTTGGCCACGGTCCCGGTACTGGGTTCGCGAACCTGCGGCTCGGGCAGCGTGGTGGCGGAGAGACGCTTGATATCCAGCGATTGGAGTGCCATCTCTTTTCCTCAAGCCTTTTCGACCTTGACGAGAAACGACTTGGACTCGGGCGTTTGCGTATTCCCGTCGCCCACGGAAGGCGTCAGCGTATTGATGAGATAGCCGGGCTTCGCAAGACCCTTGAACCCCCAGTGCAACGGCAATCCAACCGTCTGTACTTTCTTTCCTTCGATCATCAGCGGCTTGATACGTTTGGTCACAACCGCGACCGCCACAATATACCCACGGTTCGACGATACTTTCACGCGGTCCCCCGCCACCACGCCCACTTCCTTGGCCAGATCCTCGCCGATCTCCACGAACTGTTGTGGCTGCACGATCGAATTGAGGAGCACGTGCTTGGTCCAGTAA
>NZ_JBAUSA010000557.1:0-3675 GCF_049581465.1 Caballeronia sp.
TGCTTTCCCCGCGCCATGGCCGTTGCCGCAGCCGTTGATCGAAGCGCTGCCACAGAGGCCGTGGGGGTCGCCTCGCACCGCGGCCGTGGCGCATGCGATCGCGCTGCTCGCCTTCGCGCTCGCACTGGCAATCTGGAGTTCAGCGAAGAACAACCAGGCGATGCTCACGCGTATCGGGGCCGATATCGGCCGGTATTCGATGATCTCGCAGACCCATGACAGTGCACGGCGCGATGCGCTGCAAACGCTCGTGACGGAGCGCGATCTGATCGACCGCTATGGCCGTGTCGGCGTTCCGCTGCGTCTGTCGTTTGGTATGTACCGCGCGGCTGCGCTGACGGAAACACGCAACGTTTTGGGCTCCTGAGGGGAAAGACATGTCAACAGGTCCATCGCTCTATGACATGCTGCTCGGACATATCGGCGGCGTGTCACTTGATGCCTACGACAACAAGACACTGGAGATACTGAGCGTCCAGGAAAACATCAAGCGTATCCTCAACACGCGGGCCGGCTCGCTCAAGCACCTACCCGACTACGGGTTGCCTGATCTCTCGAATATCTACCAGGCCCTCCCAGCGTCCGCCCATCTGCTCAAGAAACAGATGGAGACGACGCTGCTCACCTATGAGCCAAGGATCCGGTCGATCGACATCGAACTTGACGACGTGCCAGATCCGGGGCTGAAGGTAAGCTTCGTGATGAGCTGCCATCTAAAGAAAGCGGGACTTGTGCGGTTCGGGACTTACTTCGATCCGCCGGGGCGTCTGCGTGTGGAGCGGCGGGTTCAGGCGAAGGGCGGTCCGTAATGGGCGAGGATGTTTACCGTATCGGAGAGGGTCGCATGGATCGGCGGCGCGTCCGCATCAGCGGCCGGTTTTCGGCCTTTATCGATAGTCCGTCCAAGTCGCTCAAAATGGCCGGAGAAAGGAGCACGTGCTCCCTGCGAATGAGTCTTGTCGGTGAGGAGTTGTCTTTCACGATCGTCTGCTTTCCAACCCGCTGATCACGGCGGCCCACATTTCCCGGGAACCCACATGTCTAGCATTCCGCCTAAAGTATTTGTCTCTTACTCTCACGATACCGAGCCCCACAAGGACTGGGTGCTTGCGCTTGCCACCCGTTTAGTTGCCAATGGGGTTGACGTGGTTCTCGATCAATGGGACCTAACGTTCGGTTGCGATCTCCCGCGATTTATGGAGTCTGGTCTTACCGCGGCACATCGTGTGCTGGCCGTTTGCACTGAGCCATACGTAACAAAGGCCAACGCGGGGCGTGGAGGCGTTGGATACGAGAAGATGATTCTCACCGCTCAAGTGATGCAAGACATCTCTAGCGATCGAATTATCCCTATCATTCGGAATAATGTGTCGGCTCCACCAGTTCCAACCTTCCTCTCATCTCGCGTATTTGTCGACTTTAGTGACGACTTAGCCTACTCGCTCTGGCAAAATTGCCCTTCATGCTGATTTTGGCAGTCCTTCGCTGGATCGGATATGCATTGGGTTCACAAACCATCAAACCGGTGTTGGAGCAGTCGCAGCGATATCACCTCGACCTTCGACGATGGCAAACACGGTGGACTGAACTAGCTCGAGGCGTCGATACCAAGCTGATGACGGCGTCGTCGAGCACGCGTGAGTATCGCGAAACAACCTACCTGCTAATCCGTAATTCCGGCGACTCGTTGATCGATGAGTTGCAACTATGTGCCGAAGCACAGCGTGGAATGCTGAAGTTTCAGGAGACTGTCCATCTGCATCGGCTCAAACCGGGCGAGATTTTCAAGATCATGCTGCCTAGTTTTCCGGTTGAAGAGTTATGGACTACTGAAGCGGGTGTTCACGCGAGCTACGAATCAACTGAAATCTTCCCAATACGGATTACCCGCGAAACCCAAGTTGAAGAATATTTGCCCCATGCTTTGCGGTGTCATCCGACTCACGACGACTCGGTCAACGGTGGCTGGCAGCGCTGGCGCGGAAGGCTCTACAGTACGAAAGCCATCGAAGACGACATGCACGAACTGAAAATGCGCTTGGCATTGCGCTTCTGTGGTCAGTACGGGTTGTTAGGTTGGCAAGCAGGGGAGTTGTTCTACGACGCGTTGTGCCGTCGGCTATATCGATGCTTGCCTCGAGTCACGATTTACGCTGTGCTTACGAACCGTTGGATTTTGTTATCGATCATTTGGATGCCTCTAATATTGCGGTGGAGGACGTTAGAATTTGTTGTGGATGACGAGTTACGAGGTGCCTCTGATCTTGTTTTTCGCCGAGGTGACCCTCGGAACGTTCCAACTTCTTCTCGGTCACGCAAGACAGGAGAGCACTGCGCGGAACCTCGGGATCGAGGTGGATGATGTGAATCGCGAGAAATCGTTGGAGGCTGCGAATGCATTCTAAGGGATCATTCTGCCGAGCCACAATCGCCCATCTCTCGTATGGTCTGACTCAGTGCACACACGCATCGCCCAAGAACGCGCTACCACCGCCTTGATCGGTGCTACGCTTATTCTCCGGACTCTCCGAGTAAATCCCACCCCCCATGTCCTCCGCGACCCGCATCGGCGTCATCTCCGACACCCACAACCTCGTCCGGCCTGAAGCGCTCCTCGCGCTACGCGGTTGCGAGCACATCATCCACGCCGGCGATATCTGCAACCCCGCCGTCCTCGATACCCTCACGCAACTCGCCCCCGTCACCGCGATCCGCGGCAACAACGACTCGGGCGCGCGCATTGACGAGTTACCGGAGGCGCGCACGTTCAACATCGGCGGAATGGCGATATATCTCGTCCACGACATCGCCGATGTCCCCCGCCAACTCGCCGGTATCGACGTAGTGATCACTGGCCATTCCCACAAGCCACTCATCGAGCGACGCGGCGCCACGCTTTTCGTCAATCCGGGCAGCGCCGGCCCGCGACGTTTCAAACTCCCCGTCACGCTTGGCATCATGCTAATCGAGGCCGGCGAAATTCACGCCGAGATCATTCCGCTCGTCGACTGAGCGCAAAGAACGCAAAAAAGCCGGCGATGAACAAAGCTCATCGCCGGCTTAATCCTCAAGCGCAGATCTTACGCCCGCGCCGGAAGCTCCTCGAAACGCTCATCCACCTTGGCGGCCTCGCGCGTCCCGCGAATCACCGCGCGCGCTTCCGAGTGCGAACCAACCGATGGCGGCGACCCCTTCAGCGGCTTTCTTGCCGTCTCATGCAACGCGAGAACCGAAACAATTCCGATCACCGACGCTCCCATCAGATAGTACGCGGGCATCATCAGGTTTCCTGTCGATGAAACCAGCCACGCAGCCACCAACGGCGTCGTGCCACCAAACAGCGAGACCGAAACGTTGAAGCCGATCGCGAGCGCGCCGTAGCGGATCTTCGTCGGAAACAGAGCCGGCAGTGCCGATGGCATTGCGCCGGTGAAACACGACAGCAGTACGCCGAGAATCAGCATGCCGGCAAAAATCGGCATCGCCGTGCCCATGCGAATCAGGTTGAGCGCGGGCATCGACAAGATAAGCAGTCCGACACACCCAGCCAGCATCACGGGCTTGCGACCAATCTTGTCGGACAGATAGCCTGCCCCGAGGGTCATCGGCATCATCAGTACCATGACGATCAGCACGATGAACAAGCCATGCGTCTCGTTGAACTTGAGCGTGGCC
>NZ_JBAUSA010000558.1:0-3474 GCF_049581465.1 Caballeronia sp.
GCCGCGAATGGATCGGTGCAATCTCAATTGATCCAGGAGCGAGACCGTCCGACGAGCGAGGGCGTCGCGTGTTTCTATGAGTCGAAACCGATGTCCGAACAGTTTCCGAATCGACGGCCCAAGCAACGCGAAATGGGTAGAGCCGAGCATGACGGTGTCGACGCCCGCCTCGGCCATGGGCGCGAGGTAGGTCAACAGCAATGCATCGACTTCGGGGCCCCTGGTATCCCCGCGCTCGATCAACTCAACTAGCCCATGACCGGCCTGGCACACGAAGCGGCAGGCGTGCGCGTGCTCGATGAGGCGGGCTTGAAACCTTTCGCTGCGCAGTGTGGCCACCGTAGCGAGCACGCCGACCACCCTGCTGGCGGATGCCGCGACAGCGGGTTTGAAGCCCGGCTCGACGCCCACGACCGGGATCTTCAAGTCGCCGCGCAGGCTTTCAATTGCGTGAGCGGTTGCTGTATTGCATGCGACCACCAGGATCTTTGCGCCTTCCTGCACGAGCCATCGCGCGACTGCGGTGCTGCGCGACTGGATAAACCCATCGGATTTTTCCCCATAGGGCGCGTGAGCAGAGTCGGCGAAATACGTGATGGACTCGTGGGGCAGGTGCAGGCGAATGGCTTGTAAAACCGATAATCCGCCAAAGCCCGAGTCAAAAACACCAATCGATCCAGTAGATGTCATTCGGTGAACGTCTTGTCGCTGTAGGGAAGTGGATGCAGGCTCGTGATTCTACATAGCGAGTCGGTCTCGCGTCGTTACGGGCAAAGAAGCCCCGAGGAAAATATCCCTATTTAGGCCTGAAAAGGGGGACGTGGCACGCGGGGTGCGAATTGGTAGGTATCCAGGAGCTCAGATGCAATCAATCCCCAATAAATCAATTTCTCATTCGTGGACCGCGCGCCGCATCCAACTCGGGGGCGCCCAATTGCGAATCCTGGTGGTGGACGACAACCGCAATGCCGCCGAAGCACTGGCGACCTACTTGTCATTTGAAGATATCGAATCCCGTGTCGCGTTCGGAGGTGCCGAAGCCATCTCGATTGGAAGCGCCTGGGTTCCTCACGTCATCGTCATGGATATTTCGATGCCCGTGTGCAACGGCGTCCAGGCCGCTTACGCGCTGCGACACAACGGCCGTACCAGTGGTATCGCGATGATCGCTTTCACCGCATTAGATGAAGCCGAGGTGCGCCGGCATCTCACGGACCAGGAATTCGACGGCTATTGTCAAAAAGGTCAGCCGCCAGCCAATTTGCTCGCCCTTGTCATGACGTTCGCGCACGGGTAGGTGCTCACGTCGCGCCAGGCGACGGAAAGACGAGATAGCCCGAGTCCAGTCTTGCCCGTATGCATCGGCTCGACTCACGCACGGTCGGAGGAATGAAGTTCATCCAGCAGGAGATTCGCTCGCCGTTTCTGGGTGGAAACCAAATTGATCCCGTTGATCACTTCGTTGATGCGGTTCGTCCAGTATTGGAGACCCATCCCCTGGATACTGGCGATACGACCGAGCCCCGCCGTCCGGCGAATCATGGATTCCAGATGATCGAGGATCGCGTCGGCATTCCTTGCCGGTTGCAAGTCCGGTTGTAAGTCCGCTTGTAAGTCCATACGTCGGCGTATCGCCGGCTTCCTTGATACTTTGGTCATTGGCCATCCCTGGAAGAGTAACCAGACCCCTAGAGCATTTTGCGTTCCCGTGGGCGATGGGCGAGACAGGCGACATTGCGTGGACTGCCGGGCTAGACTGATAACCTGCTCGCCGTTCAGTCTTAAGCACATGACTACCACCCGTTTTGAAGACTCCGCGCGCTACTGGCGTTCGCCGCTTGTCCCAGGTGGCGACATGGTCACCGCGCAATATCACGATCACGCGTTTTCCCCGCACTGGCACGACGCATACACGATCCCCGTCATCGAAGCCGGGGCCGAGCGCTACGAGTATCGCGGGTCGAGTTTTGTCGCCGAGGCGGGCTCGCTTCCCATCATCAATCCGGGCGAAGTGCACACGGGCTCGCGCGCCGTCGAAGCTGGCTGGCGGTATCGCGTGTTCTATCTGCCGGTCGATTTTGTGCAAGCCGTCGCCGACGATCTGAGTGGCTGCGCGCAGCCGATGCAATGGTTCTCCACCAATATTGTCCGCGACGCCGACCTGACGCGGCGCGTATGGCTCGCGCATCACGCGCTGGAGGCAGGGCATGACCCGCTCGCGGCGGAGCATGCGCTGCTTGACGCGGTTTCGACGCTACTGGTGCGCCACGCAGGCCATCGTCCGCCGATCGAGCGCATTGGCACCGATACCGTGCGCGTCGAAGTCATGAAAGCGCGTCTCGTCGACGATCTCACTGCGCCGCTTTCCCTCGCTGATCTCGCGCGAGCAGTGGGCTTGTCGACTTTTCATGCGGCGCGGCTCTTCACGCGTGAGGTGGGCCTGGCACCGCACGCCTGGCGCAACCAGATGCGCTTGAGCCGTGCGCTTGGCGCGTTGCGCGCGGGCGTATCGGCGACGGATGTTGCTGCGGCTAGCGGTTTCACGGACCAGAGCCATTTCACTCGCCACTTCAAAAAAGCATTCGGCGTGCCGCCCGGCCGCTGGCGCTAGTCTCCGGCATTCGCCGTCCGCAAGAACGTACAAGCGCGTTCGACTCACACGGTTATATCCTCGCGAATACCGGGAGGAGTTATGAACGCGATAAATCGATTAAGCAGTTTCTCGGAGTTCGCCGCAGGGGCGCGCGACACGATTCCGATGATGATCGGTGCCGCGCCGTTCGGCGTGATTTTCGGCACGCTCTGCAGCGCGGGTCCGCTAAGCCCGTGGCATGGCCAACTGATGTCGCTGGTGGTCTTCGCCGGGTCGGCGCAGTTCATTGCGGCCGGACAGATTGCGGGAAACGCCAGCCTGGCGGTGATCTGGGGTACAACTATCGTCGTCAATTTGCGCCATCTGCTCTATAGTGCGACGCTCGCGCCTTACGTGGCGCATCTGCCCGCCCGCTGGCGCTTTACGCTCGGCGCGATGATGAGCGACGAAGTCTTCGCGGTTGCGTACTCGAACTACAGTCAACGAGCGCCAGGTGAAACCGGGCCGTATTACTTCTTCGGCTCAGGCTTGTCGATGTACGTGAACTGGCAGCTCTGGACGCTCGCCGGCCTGCTGTTTGGCTCGGCGTTTCCCGGGCTTCAATCGAAGGGACTCGACTTCGCAATGGTCGCGACGTTCATTGCGATCATTGTTCCCCAACTGGTCGCGTTTCGGTTTATTGCGGCTGCGTTGACGGCGGGCGTGCTGTCGTTTGCGTGGAGGGGTTGGCCTTACAAGCTAGGCTTATTGTCCGCGGTCATTGCGGGCGTGGCGATGGGAATGCTGCTGACCTCTCGCAAGCAGCGAGAGGGCGCTAAACAACGGGAGTGTCTGGAGTGAACTACGTATTGCTGATTCTGGGCATGGCGGTCATCACGTTC
>NZ_JBAUSA010000559.1:0-2949 GCF_049581465.1 Caballeronia sp.
ATCAGGTGGTCGACTGGTCGGGGGGCACGCGCATCGGCGCGGCGCTCGCCGAGTTCAACCGGCGCTGGGCTCGCCGCGTGCTGACGGGGCGAGCAACGGTTTTGTTCGTCACCGACGGTCTCGATCACGAAGCAATCGATGTCCTCGAAACGGAAATGCTGCGTTTACGCCGGTTTGCGCATCGGCTGATATGGCTTAATCCGTTGCTGCGTTACGCTGAGTTCACGCCAAGCGCACGGGGCGTTCGGGCAATCCTGCCGCATGTGGACGCGATGCTTGCGGCTCATAACCTCGACAGCCTCAACGCTGTCGGCCGGGAACTTGCGACGCTTGGGCGCCGGTCGGACCCGAAATTTCCGGGAGACCTGAGATGGAACTGACTGAAACGCACAGCTTGCCCGTGCCGCAAGACGTGGCGTGGGCCGCGCTTAACGACACGGAAATCCTCCGCGCGTGCATTCCGGGGTGCGAGAGTATCGAAGCCGATGGTGACAATGCGTACGCGGTCGCGATGACGGCATCGGTTGGGCCAGTCAAGGCCAAGTTCAAGGGGCGGATGAATCTTGTGGATATCGATGCGCCGAATACGTACACCATCGTGTTCGAAGGACAAGGCGGCACGGCGGGTTTCGGCAAAGGTCAGGCGAAAGTAGTCTTGGTGCCGGCCGATGACGCCGTATCGACGACACTGTCTTACACGGCCCACGCGCAAGTCGGCGGCAAGCTGGCGCAGATCGGTTCGCGCCTGGTAGACGGCGCGGCGAAGAAGATTGCCGGCGAATTTTTCAAGCGGTTCAGCGCGGAGTTGACCAAGGGCGATGAAGAGCCCGCAAATCAGTCCGATGACGCGCCAGCCGATGGTGAACAGAAGAAAGGGAAAAGATCATGGACAGCGTGGATCTCGAAGTCCTGAGGAACAGCGCGAAATGGCTCGAACGTGGGCATCGCGTGTTGCTGGTGACGGTGGTTAAGACGTGGGGATCGTCCCCTCGCCCGGAAGGCGCCATGCTCGCCGTGCGCGATGACGGCACGGTGATGGGATCGGTGTCGGGCGGGTGTATTGAAGACGATCTGATCGAACGAGTGCGACAACGCGGTATTGAGCAGACCCGGCCGGAGAGCGTGAAGTACGGGATATCGGCGGAAGAGGCGCATCGGTTTGGATTGCCTTGCGGCGGGACCATCCAGCTTGTGCTTGAACCGTTGACGCTGGAAAGCGGTATCGCCGATCTCTGCCATGCCGTCGAATCCGGGCGACTGATTTCTCGCACGCTCGACATGGCGAGCGGCGCGGTGACGCTCGGGCCGGCTCAGGCGACAGACGGCGTTCTCTTCGACGACTCGCGTTTGCTGACCATTCATGGCCCGCGTTATCGGATGCTGGTGATCGGCGCGGGGCAGTTGTCCCGATATTTATGCAGCATCGCGGTCGGGCTGGATTATCACGTGACGGTGTGCGATCCGCGCGAGGAATACACGGACGAGTGGGATGTGCCGGGGACCACGATCGTGCGCACAATGCCCGACGATACCGTCATGGAGATGAAACTCGACGAGCGATCCGCGGTGATTGCGTTGACGCACGATCCGAAGCTCGATGATCTCGCGCTGATGGAAGCGTTGAAGACGCCGGCGTTTTATGTCGGCGCGCTGGGGTCGCGGCGTAACAATGCGGCGCGTCGTGAGCGCTTGAAGGAGTTCGATCTCTCCGATGCCGAGCTCGCGCGGTTGCATGGGCCGGTGGGGATTTATATCGGCAGCCGGACGCCGCCGGAAATCGCGGTATCGATTCTCGCGGAAGTCACGGCGGCGAAAAACGGCGTTTCCTTGCCGACGATTTTGCAGGTGGAGGGCGCGAAGGCGGCGCGGGAGGTGGTGGGGAAGGGGGAGGTTTGTGGGGTTTAGGTTTGGATTGTTATTGTCAGGGCGGGCCGCGCTCGTCGATCGGCACGCCGTCCGAAGTGCAACATTCAGGTTACGCTGCCGCGCAGTCGCATTGCCTGCAAATATTGTCCCGATACCTCGGACTGGCCGTAGTGCACGACGGTCTGATCGATCAACGCCCAGATCGTTAGACCTGCACGCCGTGCCCGTCGACAAAAAGACACGTCTTCGCCGAGATAGACGCCGTCTTCTTCGATAGTTTCAAAGAACCCATAGAACTTGCCGCTGGGCACCATCGACACATATTGTTCCGGCGGGGCATAGCATTCGGCGAATGGTTTCGTCGCTTCAAACGCGTCTCGATGCGCCAGGAATACGCCGGTTCCGACATGCCTGGCCTCGACAAATCCGTTGACGAAATGCGTGTCTCCCTCTGCGTCAACGACAGGCGCCACTGTGTAGTCGGCGTGCTTTTCCAGCCAGTCACGCAAGGTCAAGCCGGTGTCGGCTGGCTCGATCGTGCGGTCCAGATGGAACCGTCTAAATGGGTATGCGACACCCGCGATGGTTTTATTTGCCGCCAGAAGCTTTAAGACTGCTTCGGCAGGAAACTTCATGTCGGTATCGAGAAAAAGCAGATGCGAAAACTCCGGGCGATTCAGGAAATAATTGGCGAAGAAGTTTCGCGCCCGGATGATGTGCGACGACGCAACGTGTAACGTTTCGTAGGTTACGCCGGCGTTGGTGAACTCACGCGTCAAGTCCATCAACGAAAAAGCGAAATTGATATGGACTTCTTCGCTGTAGGTGGGGAGGCAGATCAGGACGTGGTGGGACATGGGGTGGAATGTTTAGGTTTGTTGACGTTGCGTGTATTGGATGGCGATCGTCATTGCACAAATTAATACGATTCAATTAGCGATGCTGATGATATGACCGATGCCGTGAGACAGAGATCATATATCCACGCGCTCGTGAAAAGCGCGACACAGCGCCGGCCCCTTGTGCCAATAGACGGCCCTGTTTCAATCCACGCGCTGGTGAAAAGCGCGACTCTGTCCTTCC
>NZ_JBAUSA010000560.1:0-13310 GCF_049581465.1 Caballeronia sp.
GCCCCTGCCCATAGCTCTTTCCTGGTGATGACGCACAATCACGCGCTCGACCTGATGCTCGCCGAGCGTATTCTTCGGCGCGACGACTTCGCGTTCTTCGGCATGATCGGCTCGCTGACCAAGCGCATGCAATTCGAGCGCCGCCTGACGGTACGCGGCCTTGATCCAGCGCGGCTCGCGCGCATGGTCTGTCCGATCGGCGTGCCGGGTATAGTCGACAAAGCGCCGGAAGCGATCGCCATTTCGACTGCCGCACAATTGTTGCAGGCAGTCGAGGCGCATGCGGCTCACGGCCACCCTTCCACGCAGTACCCGCAACACGCGTGAATCCAGATCCTTTTTAAAGCACGAAATACGCATGAACCCCACACTCGCCGACAAGATCGCGTACGCGCCCAAGGCCGAACTGCACATTCATATTGAAGGCTCGCTCGAACCCGAACTGATCTTTGAACTCGCGAAGCGCAATGGCGTCGCCCTCGCGTACGACTCGATCGAGGCTTTGCGCGCCGCTTACGCGTTCACCGATCTGCAATCGTTCCTCGACATCTACTACGCGGGCGCGAGCGTGCTGCTGCATGAACGCGATTTTCACGACATGACCCTGGCGTACGTGGAACGGGCACTTGCCGATCACGTCACGCATGCGGAAATTTTCTTCGATCCGCAAACGCACACGGAGCGCGGGGTATCGATCGCGACGGCTGTTGCGGGTATCGAAAGCGCGCTGGCGGAAGGCGAGCGGCGCGGCATGACGAGCAAGCTGATCTTGTGTTTCCTGCGCCATCTGTCCGAGGACGATGCGCTCAAAACGTTCGACGAAGCGTTGCCGCTCTTCGATCAATATGCGCACAGGCTGATTGGCGTCGGGCTTGATTCATCCGAGCTTGGCCATCCGCCGTCCAAGTTCGCGCGCGTCTTTGCCAGGGCGCGGGAGAAAGGCCTGAAACTCGTGGCGCATGCCGGAGAGGAAGGGCCGCCAGCGTATGTCTATGAGGCGCTCGATGTGTTGAAGGTCGATCGCGTCGATCATGGCGTGCGCAGCATGGAAGACCCGGCGCTGGTCGCGCGTCTTGCCGATGCGCGTATCGCGCTGACGGTGTGCCCGCTGTCCAACCTGAAGCTGCGCGTGTTCGACGACATGACCCAGCACACGCTCAAGAGCCTGCTGGATCAGGGCGTGGCGGTGATGATCAATTCCGACGACCCCGCGTACTTCGGCGGCTACGTGAACGCCAATTACTTCGCGATCCTCGACGCGCTCCATCTCACTGACGCACAAGCCTACACGCTGCTCAAGAACAGCCTGGAAGCGTCGTTCGTTACACCTGCCGAACGCGACGCCATGGTCGCCAGCCTCGACGCCTACTGGCACAAAGCGGCTTGAAGATGGCGACAATCGATCACGACTCGACGAGCGTCGAGCTCTTCTTTTGCATTCGCGCGTCCGGTTCGCGCACTAAAACGGAAGTCGTTGCGGGCATCGACGCGCAATCGATCCGGCAATGTGGATTGTCGCCGCGTTGTCGCTGCTGCATTTGACTCAGCTTTAAAGTTCCAGAGGAGACGATATAACCATGACCCAGAATGCCTACCGCGCGCAGCTTCTTACCTTCCGCGACGACCCCGCGCACGACCCCGACGCCGCCGTGTATGAAACCGACGGCCTGTTGCTCGTGGAAGACGGGCGCGTGGTGGCGTCGGGTGCCTACGTGGCGCTGCGCGAGCTGATCGAGCCGGATGCAATCGTGCATGACCTGCTCGACAAACTGATCGTGCCGGGCTTTATCGACTCGCACATTCACTACCCGCAGACGGACATGATCGCGTCGCCGGCGCCCGGCTTGCTGCCCTGGCTCGAAACCTACACGTTTCCCACCGAGCGCAAGTTCGAAGACCCTGCGTACGCGCGGGAAACGGCAGGCTTCTTCCTGGACGAACTGCTTTCGAACGGTACGACCACTGCGCTGGTGTACTGCACGGTCCACAAGCAATCGGCCGATGCGTTCTTCCGCGTAAGCGACGCGCGCAACTTGCGGATGGTCGCGGGGAAGGTGCTGATGGATCGCAACTGTCCTGAGTATCTGCGTGACACCGCGCAATCGGGCTACGACGACAGTGCCGAACTCATCTCGCGCTGGCATGGTCGCGGGCGACAGGAATATGCGTTGACGCCGCGCTTTGCACCGACATCGACTGAAGCACAACTGGAAGCGTGCGGCGTGCTTGCGCGAGAGCACAAGGATGTTTATATCCAGAGCCATGTCGCGGAAAACACGGACGAGATCAAGTGGGTGGAGAGTTTGTTTCCGGGGCATCGGAGCTACCTGGATATCTACGATCACTACGATTTGTTGCGCAAGCGCGCCGTGTATGGGCATTGCATTCATCTTGACGAGACTGACCGTCGGCGGATGGCGGAGACGGGTGCGGTGGCGTCGCACTGTCCGACGTCGAACTTGTTCCTGGGCAGTGGCTTGTTCGATTTCGAGAAGGCGGGTGCGTCGAACATGCCAGTGGCATTGGCGACGGATGTAGGCGGCGGCACATCGTTTTCGATGTTGCACACCATGAATGAGGCGCACAAGATCGCGCGCCTGACGGGCCATCACCTTACGGCGACGCGGATGTTCTGGCTGGCGACGACGGGCGGTGCGCAGGTGCTGGATATGGCGGACAAGGTGGGAACGCTGAAGGCGGGAACCGAGGCGGATTTTGTCGTGCTGGACCCAGCGGGCACAGCGTTGATGAGACGCAGGACATCGCGAGTGGAGTCGCTGGAGGAATTGCTGTTCGCGTTCGCGTTGCTGGGCGATGACCGCGCGATCTTCGCGACTTATTCGGCGGGGGAATGCGTCCATAGCCGGGACGCAAAGGCGCAACGGGCCTTGGAGATCATTGCATGAACGCCCGATCCGCCCGGCGAGCAAGCGATCCAGACATGCAGGACTCGCCGGGTGACTTCATGTAACGCTGATTAGAACCGGTAGTCGGCCGTCGCCAGGAACGTGCGGCCGACAGCCGGCACGGAGCGGCCTCCGTCTGACGGGACCAGCGCGTCGTAGTACGACTTGTTCGTCAAGTTCAGGACATTCAGCCGGACGTCCCACTTTTTCTCGTGATACGCCGCCGTTGCGTCCCAGCGCGTGTAGCCGCCCACTTCCACGAGATTATTGGTCGCCGCGTAGCGGGCCGACATGTAGGTCGGGCCGCCACCGATTTCCCAGTGCGGCGTGAGCGCGTAGGTAGACCAGAACGTCAGGGTATTGCGTGGTGTGTTCGCGGGCACGTTGCCCTGCGTGCCGTCGAGTGCCTTGACGATGCGCGCATCCATGTAGGTATAGCCGCCAAACACCTGCCATTTGTCGGTCAGGTGACCCGCAGCCCCAGCCTGAAAGCCATTGACGCGGACATCGCCATCGAGCACGTATTCTGTCGACGAGACCGCCGTCCGCGCGTTGTGCATTTCTTCACTGAACAGCGCGGAAGTGACAGACAGGTTGCCCCCCAGCAGATCCCATTTGCCTCCCACTTCATAGGAGTCTGTCGTCTCCGGCGTGAGGTTCTGCGTATAGTTGGTGACGGTCAGTGCCTCGAGCGACGGATCAAACGAAGTCCCGTACGACACGTAGTACGACTGCCAGTCGGCCGGCTGATAGATGATGCCCGCCCGCACGCTCGTGAAATCGTTCGTCTGGCTCGCGAATGCCGGGGCGCTGACCGTATTGGCGATTTCGGCCTGGAAGCGGTCCCAGCGCAGGCCGCCGACAACTTTCCAGTGTTCGCCGATCGAGGCCGTATCGTTGAAGTAGCCCGCGATTTCGTTGGCCGACGATTGCGCATGATTGCCGATGGTCGTTGTCACCCCGGCCGGTGAAGACAGATAGGCCGGATCGATGAGAGAAACGATCGGCAGGTTGTTGCGCGTGGACGCCTGATTCGTATAGGTATCGCGTCCCAGTTCGGCGCCAACGATGAAGTCGTGTTTGATCGGGCCTGTGGTGAATTTGTAGTCGAGCGTCGTGTCGTTGTAGATCGAGTGGTTCTCGATTACGCGGTCGTGACTTTGCAACTGCACGTAGAGTTGCGAAAGCGGTAGCGTCGTGTAATTGCCGTTCGACAGCGCCGGGCTGGTAGCCAGTGGCCCGGTCAATACCTTTTGCGGAGCCGTTTCCTGCGCGTCGGTCATCGAATGAGAGAACTGGGTTTCGTTGCGCAGCGTCAGGTCGTCCGAGAACCGATGTTCGATGCGCCCCGACACGGTTTGCACATCCTGGATCGTGCGATCGGTGGTCAGGCCATAGAAGGTGTTCTTGGGCACCGGCGCAGGATGGCCATTCAGTGGCGGCACGCCGTAGTCGGGCATGTCGTCGTTGTGCTGGATGAGCGCCGAAAGCGTGACTTCCGTGGGCGTGCCGATCCCGAAACGCACTTCGGGTGCAATTCCGTAGTCCTTACTTTTCATCACGTCGCGGGTCGAACCCAGGTCTTGCCCGAACGCGTTGATGCGCACTGCAGCAGTATCTGACAGTGGGCGATTGACATCGACCGTTGTGCGGTACCGGTCATTGGTGCCGATGCTTGTCGATACTTCCGCCGACGGTGTGAGCGTCGCCTTCTTGCTGACCTGGTTGATGACGCCACCCGTCGAGCCACGACCGAACAGCATTGCGGACGGTCCGTACAGCACCTCGATCGCTTCAAGATCGAAGGTGTCCCGATAGTATTGGTTCCGATCGCGAAAGCCGTCGAGATAGATATCGTTCTGTGCCGTGAAGCCGCGCAGGTTGATGTTATTCCCGATCTGGCCGCCTTCGGCCCCGCCGATCGTGATACCCGGTGCATTACGCAGCGCGTTCTCGAATGACGTCACGCCTTGCGATTCGAGCAGGGCCTTGTTGATGACCGTGACCGTCTGGGGAATATCGCGCAACGCGGTCGGCACTTTCGCACCGACGCTCGAGATATCCGCCTGGAAATCCTGTTTGTCGGACTGCCCGGTGACGGTAACGGCGGGAAGCGTCGAGCCGTCGGACGACGCGCTTGGGGATGCCGGCTGTGCGGCTTGCGCTGTGTCCTGCGATGACGCCTGCGGAGAGGTTTGCGCGATGGACGGCGCGGCAAAGGGAATAGCAAATGCCAGTGTGAGGGCCGTTACAAGCGGCTTTTTATTAAACATGAAGTCCCGTCAGTGTAGATCCATGTCAAGGCCGCGCGCGATGCAAAGCGTTCATGACAAGGGAGGCATGGCTGGCTGGCCAATCCTCCGGCTGACGGGGACTGTGGTGGCTGGCTATCCGTTAAATGAGAATGACTATCATTACAGTTGCGACAAAATGTTACAACTCGGGGTAAACCCTTGTTAGGCAAATAGACGATCGCACACATGCAACCATGAGCACCCGGTCAGATCGTGAGCCGGCGTGGGTCTCTCAATTTCAAATCACCCAGCGCATCTTCAATACTCGTTACTTCATCCCACATCGTTTCGCCCTGCAAAAGACGAAACGCCTTTCCAGCCGTGATAACAACCCTCTTTCTCGAACCCGTTGATTGCTTACGAGCCTTCACGCAAGCGCCTTGCGGCGTTCGGCCAGCCCCCTGCTTTTAAGACTTTACTGAGATCTATTTTTCGGAATACATGTTAACGTTTTTCAAGAGACTTATTAATTTGCTGTGCTGATCAAATCAAAAATCAACGACAGGAAACCATCATGACAGAGCGTTTTCAAAGCGCGCCGCGAAAGGCGCGCATCAGCGCCAAGTTGGACCTTCGTCCCCGTTCAATCGGCACGACATCGAATCAGTGGGAGCCGCCCCGACTCCCAAAATAGACATCACCATCGAGCACCTTGTGCAGGGCTACTCTCTGAATCAGCTCGTGGACAGGCAGGTGATTCATCGGCCTCCTGTATTGGCAGGTATGGCTTACGACTGTTCACGCCGTGATTCCGGCAGGGCTTATTATTTCTCTCGAACAGGAAGCACCAGCATGTACTACAGCAATGGAAACTACGAAGCATTTGCGCGACCAGAGAAGCCAAAGAACGTGGAGAATAAGTCGGCCTATTTAGTGGGTGCAGGGATCGCGTCCCTGGCGGCGGCGTGCTTTTTGGTACGCGATGGACAGATGAAGGGCGCGAACATCCACATCCTTGAGGAAATGAAGCTTCCGGGCGGCGCGTGCGACGGCATCCGCGATCCACAAAAGGGTTTCATTATTCGCGGTGGCCGTGAAATGGAAAACCACTACGAATGTTTGTGGGATTTGTTTCGCTCCATTCCGTCCCTCGAGACAGAGGGTGCCTCTGTGCTGGACGAGTTTTACTGGCTCAACAAGAAGGACGCCAATTCGTCCTTGATGCGCGTCACGGTGAACCGAGGAGAAGACGCGCAGTTGGAAGGGTTCAACTTCAGTGAGAAGGCGCTGCAAGAGGTTTCAAAACTGTTCATGTCCCGCGACGAGGCGTTGTACGACAAGAAAATTTCTGATTTCCTGAGTGAGGAATTCTTCTCGTCGAACTTCTGGCTTTACTGGCGGACAATGTTCGCGTTCGAAGAATGGCATAGCGCCCTCGAGATGAAGCTTTATCTTCATCGATTCATTCATCACATTGCCGGCCTGCCGGATTTCTCCACACTGAAATTCACGAAGTACAACCAATACGAATCCCTGATTCTTCCGCTCGTAAAATACCTGGAATCGCACGGCGTCAATTTCGTGTACGACACGGTCGTCACGAACGTTACCTTCGATATTTCCGGCGGCAAGAAGATCGCCAAGACCATCCAGTGCCAGCGTAACGGCGATACCAAGACCATCCATCTGACTGAGAATGATCTGGTGTTTGTCACGAATGGCAGTTGCACTGAAAATTCTGTGCTGGGCGACAACGACCATGCGCCTGTGCTGAAGAAATCGATAGGGGGAAGCTGGGATCTTTGGCGAAATATCGCCAAACAAAGCCCGGACTTTGGAAACCCGGATAAATTCTGCACCCATACAAAGGAAAGCAATTGGGAGTCGGCAACGGTTACCCTGCTGGATCGCAAGATTCCCAAGTACATCGAGGACATCTGCAAGCGCGATCCGTACAGCGGAAAGGTCGTGACGGGCGGCATCATTACAGCCAAGGATTCAAACTGGCTGATGAGCTACACGATGAATCGCCAGCCGCATTTCAAGGCACAGCCCAAGGATCAGTTAGTGGTATGGCTGTATGGCTTGTTCGGTGATGTCCCCGGCAACTACATCAAGAAGCCAATGAAAGAATGCACGGGTACCGAGATTGTCGAAGAGTGGCTCTACCACATGGGCGTGCCCGAGGCCGAGATCCACGGATTGGCAAAGAACTCGGCGAATTGCATTCCGTGCGTGATGCCGTATGTCACGTCGTTTTTCATGCCGAGAACCCAGGGTGATCGACCGAAAGTGGTGCCCGACGGCAGCGTGAACTTTGCATTTATTGGGCAGTTTGCCGATACGCCGCGGGATACGGTATTTACGATTGAGTACTCTGGGAGAACCGCCATGGAGGCAGTTTATACGCTGCTTGACATAGACCGTGGCGTGCCCGAGGTGGTCGGTTCGTCCTTCGATATTCGCGTATTGCTGCAAGCGGCTTCCACAATGATGGATGGCAAGAAGCTTCCGGCCGACAACAAGATTCTGGCCGCCGTGTCAGGGACGATTGTTGAAGACATGCTGAAACAGTACAACATCATTTAAGGTCTTACCCTCGCTTCATATTCTTGAAGCGAGGGGTTGGCCGCGGTACGAATTCCCGCCCCAGAGCATTGACTACAATATACAAAAAAATCCAATACAATCAGTAGTTTGCGATCCGTACGAGCCCCAATACAAGCCTCAAAAACCTGAAAGAAACTGCTGATTCCAGCACACTTCTTGACTTCGGGCTAAAGTGCGAGCACACAAGTATTCGTGACCCGCAAAGTCGAAGCACCGCACAATGAAGCAAATTAAAGGGGCCAAATACCTGGCCGAAACGTTAGCACTCTTATCGGTGCTGAGCCCAATGCTGGCCGAAGCATCCACCCTCGATGCCCAACTAAACTGCAAGTCGAACGCCCACGCATTTATAGCGCCGCTACAGGAAAGCCACGAACTCGAGACCGTGCCAATGCGTGTAGAGCCGAACTCTATCAACGCGTTCAAGCCGACACGCGGAACCCACCTCACGGCGTTCGACTTTAGCGTCTACGCACTAGTGGGCTACCAAAAGGACGATGCGATCTTTAAACGGGGCGATGGCGAGCCCATATCCGATTCAGCCTACGGCGCGGTAGTGATCGGCAAAGAGGACGCTGTACGGGAAAGGGTCAGGGCGACCGGCAGCGACGCAATCGTCCATCACGTCGCGCCTTTCATCACAGCGATTTTCTGCAACCCGAATTAACTAACGCAAGACACGGGCAATCGCCTGGATCAGCCGATCGATATCGGTGGATCTGAGCGCGCCCATCGTGGAAATGCGGAACAACTCATTCGATAAACCGCCCTGCCCTGCGTAGATCACGAAGCCCTGGGCCTTGAGCGCATCGTGCAAGACGGGATAGCTGACACCTGCCGGTAGTCGATACGCCCGCAGCACCACCGAAGACTCCCCATCCGGCAACGCGCCTTCAATGCCAAGCGCGGCCAATCCTGAACCAACCTGGTCGGCCAACGCCAGGTAATGCGCGTGGCGCGCAATCAAGCCGCCTTCGTCCTCGAATTCCCGCAGCGCCTCGACCAGCGCGTAATACGCATGCACGGAGGGCGTGAACGGCGTATTGCGCGCGTCCTGAAGCTTGGCAAGCCGCGAGATATCGAGGTAATAGGTACGGCTCGCGGCCCGCGCCAAAGCATCTCGCCGGACAATCACGAACGCCGCACCTGGCACCCCATGCAGGCACTTGTTCGCCGTAGCCGCTACGGCCGCGATGCCGCCGCCATCGAAGTCGATCGGCTCGGCGCCGAAACTGCTCACGCCATCGAGTAACAAACCTATGCCGCGTTCCTTGCACGCCGCACTCAACCGGTCGATCTGATTCAACCGGCCGGTCGTGGTCTCGTGATGGATGATCGCGACATGCGAAAAGCCGTCGAGCTTGCCGATGATCGCGTCGACATCAGGCGCTTGCATCCACTCGTACTTCACGACTTCGTGATCGATCCGATACTGCCGCGCGATCTGCGCAATCCGCTCGCCATACACGCCGTTTTCGATAATCAACAAGCGGCCGCCTTCCGGCACCAGCCCCGCGATCATGCTTTCGACGGCTGCCGTTCCCGAACCGGTCATCAGCACGGCGGACCACACCTCGGGATCGAGCGCATAGGTCGCCAGCAAGCGCGTGCGCGCTTCATCTTGCAGATCGAAGAATTCCGGCTCGCGATGACACAAGTCGGTTTGCAGCAAGCTCTTGCGCACGCGTTCAGACAGCGTGACAGGTCCGGGATTCAACAACAGCATGATAGTTAGCGTCCGATATGTGTTTGCAGCCGATGACGCACGTCTTCGGGCGTGATCGATGGCCGCGGCAAATCAGCAGGGGTTCCGGTGCCGATGGAAAGACGCGCGAAACGCACGCCATCGACATCCTGTGCGTTGAACAACCGGTCGATGATCGAGATATCGTCGCCGTCCAGCGCAAGCGCGTAACCACACGCCGACGCGATCCGCGCGAATTCCACGCCTTGGGACACCGTTGCCTGACCGCCGGTGGACTCGTGCGCGCCGTTATCGAGCAACAGGTGCGTCAGGTTCGACGGCCCGTAGGCGCCGAGCGTGGCGAACACACTCATGCGCATCAACGCAGCGCCGTCGCCGTCAAGCGCGACAACGTGCAAGTCCGGTCGCGACAAGGCGAGGCCAAGCGCCATGGGCGTGACGCATCCCATCGATCCGACCAGATACAACTGGTTCTCGCGGTCGTCGATGGCATAGAGTTCGCGGCCACAAAATCCCGTCGATGCCAGAACGACCGTAGAAGCTTTCGGCGTCAACTCGATGACGCGCTGCAACGCGTCATGTCGCGACACGCGCTTGCCTTCAGAGCCTTCAGATTCAAACCGCTGGACTTCGGCCCGTGCGTCCAGAGCCCGCTCACGCACGCCGCCCAAACCCTTTTTCGTCAGCTTGTAGGGCGCGACGCTGCCCTTCTGCATCACCAGCGCATACGGCCGCCCGGTGCTGTCCATGTGGGCAGTCGCCCGATCGAGCGCGGGCCCGATCTCATCGGCGGCGGTCGGAAATAACTCCCACGCGATTTCCATGGTGTCGAGCATGGCGGGCGTGACCGGTCCCATCAGCGCGTGCTGAGGTTCATCGGCGACGCCTGGCTGGCCGCGCCACGTGACAATCAGCAATTGCGGCAACCTGAACGTCCAGGTCAGCGACGTCAGCGGACTGACTGCGTTGCCAAGCCCGGAGTTCTGCATCATCGAAATACCGCGCCGGCCGTTCTGCGCGCCGAGCGCAACGCCGGCGATCAACGCGACGGCATCGCCTTCATTCGCCGCCGATACGTAGTTCAGCGACTCGTCCTGAAGCACGTAGTTGATGAACGGCGTCAGGTACGAGCACGGCACGCCCGCGTACCAGTCGAAACCACGCTGACGCGCAGCTTCGACGAATTGCGCAGCTTCGATCACGCGCCGGCCTCCGTGGACGCCGCGCCGCTCGAACCGTACGGTGCCTGGCCGTGCGCAAAATCGCCGGCTTGACGCAACTCGTCGAGGTCATTTACGCCGCGCCAGTGGCCGTGCACGTATTGCACTTCGATACGCTCGCCCGCCGCCACCAGCGCGTTGAGCAGCGCGGCCATGTCGAGCGTGGCGAAATCGGCGCGTTCCTGCAACCGGGCAAGCGTCGCGACCAGTCGTTCCCGGCCCGCGCCGCGTACGTTGAGCACGCCCATCCAGCGGCCTTGCGGCGTCGTAACGTTCGCAGGCCCGACCGAACTCGTCACGCTTTCGAGCCACACTTTCTGGCCGAAGAGCGCGCGGTCGTCGTCGGTGGAGCAATAGGCAAAATCGCTAGCCGAAACGCCTGCTTGCGGCCTCTGCGACGAATCCACGACCACGCAGAACTCACTGTCCGTTTCCACCAGATCGCGAAGAATGTAGCTGCGGAACAAGAGATCGCCGTAGGAAATCACGGTGTCGGCGGTGAACGATTTAGCCGCGCAAGCAAGAGAAACCAACTCGCCGGTTTGCTCATGCTTCTCGTTCACGACCAGGCGAATGCCCGAGGTATCGATGGCATCAGCGCGATAACCGCCGACCACCGTAATGTCATTGATGCCTTCCTTCTTGAACGCTTCGACCAGATGGCGCAGCAGCGGCTTTCCGGCGATCGGCAGCATGACCTTGGGCTTGTCGGCGGTCACGGCTTCGAGGCCCGCGCCGCGGCTTGCCGCGAGCACGACGGCGTTGCGCGACGCGGTGGCCGACGATAGATACACGCTCTCGGCGGCCGAATATTCGTCGGCGTCCTGAAGGCGGAAAATCTCGTTGACCGTCGCCACGCGGTCTTCCACATTCACCAGCGTTTCACTGTCGTGGATTTCCTTCGCGATAGCCTGCATCGCCGATGTCGCGCCGCGAATCAGATGGTTCGCCCAGATCACGGTACTGATGCCGGCCTGACGGAATACATCGGTGGGTGTGCTGTAATACTTGGTCGGCACGATCACGAGCGGACCGCGCCCGGCCCATTCACGCGCGAACGTCAGGATTTCGTCGGGCTTGGAAAGCTTGCTGTGAATCAGGATCGCGTCGGCACCCGCACGCCGATAAGCCTCCGCGCGCTTCAACGCTTCTTCCATGCCCCATCCGGCGATCAGCGCTTCCACGCGCGCCACGATGGAGAAATTCGCATCGCTCTGCGAGTCCTTGCCAGCCTTGATCTTGCCGCAGAACTCGTCCATTTCGGCCAGCGGCTGGCGCTCGCCGTTCAGGAAACTGTTCGTCTTCGGAAACTGCTTGTCCTCGATACACACGCCCGCAATGCCACGTTGCTCGAGCTTGCGCACCAGGCGGCGAACGTTGTTGAAGTTGCCGTAGCCCGTATCGCCGTCAAGGAGAATCGGCAAATCGCTGGCATCGGCCATGAATTCGAGCATGTCCACGACTTGCGTCCAGCTCGCTTCGTTGTTGTCGCGAACGCCGTATTGCGCCGAGATCGACAACCCCGATCCCCAGATCGCCTTGAAGCCCGCTTCCTTCACGATGCGCGCCGACAAACCGTTGTGCGCTTCCATCAGGAATTCGAGCTGATTGCTTTGCAACATTTCGCGCAGGCGCAGCGAGCGTGAAAATCCAACAGGCAATTTATCCGGTGCATTCATCGTAGTGCTCCTGCAAGCTGACGCAATTGTGGCAAGACCTCGTCGGCCGCGCGTTTGACATCGTTTTGAAAATCGATTTCGATCCACGGCGCGCCGGTAACATCGGCAACGTCGAATGTTTGACTGCGTTCCAGCAGCAAATCGCTCACAGCTTCTTCGTGTGGCAAATTCGATCGTCCGGTCGCCACATAACCCTCGACGAGTTCAGCCAGGCGACGCGCTGCGGTTTCGTCAAAGCGGAAAAAGCCCACCGACTCACCCATCGTGTCGAACTTCAAGTCCGCCATCACCTGCTTGCGCAATTCCACCGGCACGCCGTTCTGAATACAGAGCTTGACGGGCTCATCGCCGGCTTCGAAATCGCGGTCGATCAGCAACCGGTTGACCGGCCCCGCGCCCGCGACCAGCGGATCGAGAACGCGTTCGTCGTACAACACGTCCGCGTCCATCAGCAGCACGTCGCCGCCTCTCGTCATGGCGTCTGCGGCCGTATGCACGGACAGCACGCTGCCAAGCGAAAACTCGCGATTCACCACCACTTCGGTGCGCGGTTTCCAGTCGATCGCGGCGAGTTCCGCCTCGACCAGTTCATGCTTGAAGCCGAGCACGAAGACGATTTCGTCGACACCTGCCGACTTCAGCAGTTGAAGGTGACGCTCCAGCAACGACGCCTCGCCGAAACGCAGCAGGCACTTTGGCTGTTGCTGCCCTTCCGGCTGAACTAGGCGCAAGCCCATCCCGGCCGCAAGAATAATTGCGCGCATGTTGATCCTGTCGTAAGTGCTTTAATCGATATCCGGCACGCGCGCGAGACGACGGCGCTGCCAGCCCTTTTCAGCAAAATGAAGATAGACGATACCCGGCACGCCGAGCAGCAATTCGCGCGCGCGCTTGGCGAGCGAAAGCGCCAGTGCGGCTTCCGGCGGCAAGCCGATCAGGCGCGCGAGCAGCAAATA
>NZ_JBAUSA010000561.1:0-2289 GCF_049581465.1 Caballeronia sp.
TCAATACGGGGTTACAGCCAATATTTTATAAAATGGATGCATTTGTATTGCTTTTTGGATGCAATTAGAATGCAGTAAATAACACGGAGAATGTTCAGTGACAAAACAGCGATCGCTCCATTTGGCAATCGAAAAACTCGAAGCTGGAACCAAGGCGGCGCGTCTGCGCGCGCTTATGCCGGAGATAGAGCAGCGATTGGCTGCAGGAGCCCGCATTTCCGATCTGGTTCGGACGTTAAACGACAACGGGCTGCCAATTTCGACGGCTACGCTGAAAAGCTACCTGTACCGGTTTCGAAAGGCCGCCAGAGAGGACAGCTCTCAGGAAACGTTGGCATTGGCCAAAGACAATGACCGCAATACGCTCTTTTCCAGTCCGTCGCTCGCGACGGACGACGACATTGCCGAAAGCCCGGCCGCCAACGGGGCAACCACGACACCGGGCCTGCTCAGACACATCAATACTGCCCGATGCCTGCGGCTGCTTAGGCGCGGTTCCAGGTTCAGTCGGGCAGAACTGGCACGTGAGCTGAATCTGACGCGGGCAACCATCGGACACGCCATCAGGGAGCTAATCGATAGCGGGCTGGTCATCGAGACAGTCGAGCGACCCGAGGGAGGCCGGCTCGGACGCCCGGGATCCGGCTTGCGCCTCAATCCGGAAGGGGCCTATTCCATAGGAATCGACATATCCAGCATTTCGTTGACCTGCGTGTTGGTCGACCTGGAAATGCGCGTCGTACACAGAATCTACGCACCTCTGGGTCGACACTTGCACGACGTGGCACGAGCTGTAGAACGGATCGCCCAATTCCCGGGACGTCTTCTGGCGGCGTCCGGTATCAATCCCGAACGCATCTACGGGGTCTGTGTATCTGTTCCTGGACTGGTAGATCAGAGCGGTCGAGTCGTCATCGCACCTTTTCTGCAGTGGCGTGACGTTCCGCTACAGCAACTGCTCTCGGCCCACCCGGAACTGCCGTGGTCGGTAACGGTATGCAACGACGCGGTCGCGTTCGCGACCGCGGAACGAGCGGTTGCCAGTGAACGAGACGCGCAGAGCATGCTGCTGATCTTGCTCGCCGAAGGCCTGGGCGGTGCGATCGTGCAGCGGGGACAAATCTTCGAAGGTGCGCACGGTTACGCGGGTGAATTTGGACACATGGTGATGGGCGCGAGCCCTAAAACGATCGCGACGCAGACATTCGAATTGCTCGCGGGATACGAGCGCTTCCGACCTTTCCTTCCGGAGGATCGATCGCTTGAGGATGGTCTGACGTGGCTCGCGAACGCCAAAGACGACCTCCAGACGCCGGGCCTCGAGAAGGCTTTCGACGAATGGGCCGAGGTGCTGGCGACCGGTATGCTTAACCTCGTTTATCTGCTCGACCCTGAGAAAATTGTGCTCGGCGGCCCTCTCTGCGCTCTCTTTCCCCGCATTGAGTCAAAGGTGAAGAAACTGATATCCGACAATCTGCTGCACGGTTTCCACACTCCGCCGCTTCTCGTCACGCGCTTCGGTGCCGATGGGGCAGCGATCGGTGCTGCGTCCGTTGTGCGCGACCAGATTTTTGCATTGCCACAGATTGACAGAGCATGACCAAACAAGAACAACGCGAACGCAATACTCTTTCAGCGTCGTTTCTATTCGACGTGTCAACGAGCACTATCCGGCCGCGACCTGCGCTTTCGCGATACGCACCGGGACCGATTTGTATGACGGTGTGCCGCTTTCCGGATCGAAGAAATCGATCGGAATCAGCACGTTGGCCTTCGGATAGTACGCACCGATCGAACCGCGCGCGATCTTGTAGGCGATCACCGTGAACCCCAGCAGGCGCAGCGGAGCATGTTGCGCGAGCGCCGTCTCGATGTCGACCACATCGCCGTGCTCCAGACGATGCTCCGCCATGTCGTCCTGGTTCATAAAGATCACGTCGCGGCGCCCGAACACGCCTCGATAGCGATCGTCGAGTCCGTAGATGGTTGTGTTGTATTGATCGCGAGTATGTAGCGTCGTAAGCGTCAGCACATCGCCCGACAGAACTGGAAGGTCGAGCGATGTTCCTTGTCGGGCCACGCGCAACCCGGGCAGTCGAAGCCATCGGGCTGATTCGTGCGCAACAACGTGATCGGCGCGACCATGGCATCCATCTGCTCGCGCACCGCCCTTGCCGTCGCGTTCAAGGCCCCCATCCGCCGGCCGGGCTGTCGTAACGTTTAATCCCTTGAACCTCGCGCTGCTCGGCCATTTTCGCTCTCCCCAGTGATTGAATGCCAGCATGGAAC
>NZ_JBAUSA010000562.1:0-1695 GCF_049581465.1 Caballeronia sp.
TTGCAATGGCGCTGCAATTGTCGCGTGCAGAACGGGCGTACCTGTTCGAACTCGCCGCCCAGCGCGATCCCGCCGAACCCGATCCGGCGGCGCAGGACGCGCCGGCGTCGCTGTTGAAATCCGTGGAGTTGATCGACACGCCCGCTTACGTGCTCGACCGGCAGTGGAACGCGCTCTGCTGGAACGCGCAGGCAGCGGATTTGTTCGTCGGCTGGCTCGACGGCGAGCATGACCGGAATCTGCTCGCGTTCACGTTCACCGCGCCAGAAGCGAAGACCTTGGTAGTCGATTGGGAAACGCGCGCCCGGCGGCTGGCGGCCGAGTTTCGCGCGGATTCGATCCGTCACCTGAACGATCCGCCCACACGCGCATTGGTCGACTCGCTGAGCGCCGCCAGCGATGCCTTCGCGCGTTTCTGGGCGTCGCAAGACGTGGGCGAACGGGAAGGCGGCGCGCGCGAATTCGATCATCCGTCGCGTGGCAGGCTGGTATTCGACCAGATCACGTTCAAGCCCGCGCATCGGGAGGATTTGAAGCTGGTGATACTAGTGGGTACGGATGCTGCTGAAGACTGACGTAGCAAAAAAATGCCCGGTATCGATACCGGGCAAAGCCGCAAGTCTCACGGCGGAGCCGTGGCACTTGCGGGGACACGAGGTGAGCACCGCCGACGCACCGGAATTGATGCAATTTCGGTCCCGCAGGAACGGACTCGCACCCCTAGATACGCAGACGATCTCACATCGGATGCACGTGGATGCAAATAAAAACCGATGCGGTTCATGCCGATAATTTCGGTAAGATGACCGCGCCGCTTACCCGACCGGTCCCATGACGACAGCCCTCCCTCAAGAGCCGACACCCGACGCGCTCGCGCAATTGCTTGAACGCGTTGCTACGGAAGACGCCGCTGCGTTGCGCTCGCTCTACGATCTGACTTCGTCGAAACTGTTTAGCCTTGCGCTTCGTATATTGGTGAAGCGTGAATGGGCCGAAGAGGTGTTGCAGGACGCGTTCATCAATATCTGGCGCTACGCGGGCGACTATAAAGCCGGCCTGTCCGCACCGATGACCTGGATGGCGGCGATCGTCCGCAACCGTGCGCTCGACTATTTGCGGCGGCAAAAGGCCAACGGTGCGAGCGCCGAAACAGAATGGAGCGACGCGTTGGACGATACCTTGCCGGCAAGCGAGGCGGATCCCTCCGACCAGTTGCTGATGAGCGAGGAAGCGCGGCAACTCGCGATCTGCATGCAACGGCTGGACGCCAACCAGCGACAAGCGGTCGCCCTCGCCTACCTGCGCGACCAGAGCCACAGCGAAGTGGCCGAGGTATTGAAAGTACCCCTGGGCACGGTCAAGTCGTGGATCCGGCGCGGCCTCGAAAAACTTAAAACCTGTCTTGGAGGCCTGTGATGGATTTGCATCGACACACGGGCCTTATCGATCAGCTTGCGGCGGAATATACGCTCGGCGTGCTGCGCGGCGGTGCGCGAAGACGCTTCGAACGCATTTCCCAGCACGACCCGGCGATACGCCTCGCCGTCGAAACCTGGCGCATGCGGCTCGCGGCGATGACGGAGATTGGGCCGGCGGTCGCGCCGCCGCCTGAGCTCTGGAGCGCTATCGAGCGTCGGCTGAATCTGGTGAACGCGCGGCGGGATGCAACTGCGGCGCGGCCGGATGTGGTTGCTG
>NZ_JBAUSA010000563.1:0-3410 GCF_049581465.1 Caballeronia sp.
ATCGAGCGCCGCTTTCAGGCGTGCCTGCATCATGCGCAGCAGCGCGACCGTTTCGGCCAGACGCGCAGCCGACGGCGGCAGCACGCCCGGTTTGCCACGCGCCTGAATGCGAAAGAACTGGTGCGCCCGATTCACGGCGTCGGACGCGATCCCGATCCATACCGCCGCCCAAAGCATGTGCGAAACCGGCAGCATGGTCTGGTCTGAAATTTGCGCGAACGGCGCCGGCAGGATCTGCTCGGCGCGGCCTTGTGCCACGAGCCGGAACGATTCGCTGCAGGTGCCACGCATGCCGAGCGCATCCCAGCCGGCGCGCAGTTCCAGCGTGAGCGAATCGCGCGGCGCGACGATCAGCACCTGGTCGGAGGCGCTGGCTTCCGGGTGCCGGCGGGCAGTCACGAGGATGCCGTCGGCGTGCGCTCCGTAAGAAATGGTGGGCGCGAGCTTTTCGATACGGAAAGCGTCATCGACCAGATCGACCGCGCACGCGCTCGTGCGCATGTTGCCGCCGATCATATCTTCAGACGTAGCCGATGCGAGCAGCCATTGCTCGTCGATGATGCGCTTGAGCATCTCTCGCTGCCACGCGATCGCACTGCCATGTTCGACGATGCACGCGATCTGGATCTGGTGCATTGCATAGATCATTGCCGTCGATGAACATCCGTGCGCAAGCGTTTCGCAAACCCGCGCAGTTTCTGCCAGCGTAAGACCTGCGCCGCCGAATTGCGCGGGTATCATCGCCGAGAGCAGCCGTTCGCGGCGCATCGCTTCGAACGCTTCAACCGGGAAGCGCGCTTCCCGATCGACCGCTGCGGCGTGCTCGGCCGCGACTTGCGTCACGCGTCGGGCGGCGGATAGCCACACTGGCTCGGCGGATGCCTGGCGCACCTCTTCCACGATCTGGGCGGCCGTGACAGCCGCGTTCACGTTCGCCGCGACAGCGTCGTCCGGCTTCGCCAGGGCCGCACCCTCGGTCGGGGAGTTCATGCGGCTGCCTGCGCCTGTTGCAACTCGGTCACTGCGGCGGCCAGCGTATCGATCGATGAAAACAGCCGGCGCGTCAGCATCCGGTCGGGAATCTCGATGTTGAATTCGTCTTCGATAGCGAGCATCAGGTGGACGGTCGCGAGCGACGACAGCCCTGCCGCGTAGAGGTCGGCGTTGTCGGCGAGCGTGTCGGCGGGAACGTCGAGCCGGGCGGATTCAGTCAGGATGCGACGCAATGCGGATTTCATCGATGAGTCCCTCAAGAGGCTTTTCGCTAAAGATGTGACGCCTAAGACCAGTTCCCTCAGCTCGAGACAAGTTGTCGTTTTGAGCGGATCGGTTGTCCGTATTTAACGAATTGGCAAGGGGGGGCGTCGGTGCGATGCCGCACGGAAGTTATAGGGTCGGGAGTCGTAACGTACGACTAATCGACCAAGCCGCTGCCGCCGGCTTATCCTGGACCTGGACATGAACTGGAAAGCACTCGATTTCGAGCAAATCACCACGCGGGAGCTGTATTTGATCCTGCGGGCGCGCAGCGCTGTGTTCGTTGTCGAACAGTCCGATGTGCATCTCGATCCGGACGGCCGCGACGAAACGTCGTTGCACGTGTTCGCCCTCGACGATATCTCCCGTTCCATGCCAGTGATCGCCTACGCGCGGTTGCATGAGGGCAGTGCGGACGCGCCAGAAATAGTCGTCGACAAGATCTTGACGAGCCCGCTGCGGCGAGGCGATGGGACCGCCGAGGCGCTGGTCGAGCGCGTGCTGGCTACCGTCGCTGAACGCTGGCCGGGCCGGGATGTGCGTCTCCTGGCGCCGGTGAGTTTGCGCGCGTTTTATGAGGCGTTCGGGTTTCGCAAGACTGAGGGACCGTTCGTTACGCGCGGAGTCCGGTTGATCGCGCTCGCGCGCAAAGGATGGCAGGGCACGCACGGGCAGGCGCGCGGCGCCGTGGCGGAGGGTTTTGTGATCGTGGACGAGTAGTCAAAATAATTCGCCGCGCGCGTTGTGCGGCTTCTCCGGGTGTGGACAACTCGCGGGTTGAAATCGCATCGACGTAATAACGTGAATGCGTTCGCATGCGCACAGAGCAAAATGCATTCCCCTGCTTAAATACGCTATCAATCGACGCGGGCGTTTCGTGTTTCGATGTCAGTTGGGCGCATGTGCCGCATGTGTCCAACTCCCAGCTCTAATCCTCTCCAGTGCGCTGCATCAGGAGTCACCGTGGACGTGTCTCAGCCTACCTCCAGCCGGATCGCCTCGTTGCAGGCCGCGATCCTGGAGGTGCCGCTGGTAATTATCGCCAGCGTTTCGGGTGGTCGTCCGTGGCCTTCGGCAGTGCATTTAAAACATCAGGTAAATGGATTTTGTCCTGCAACGCGCAGTGCAAGAGGTGGGCGCGCGCTGCGGAGCAAAAGAAGGCGCATCAAAGAACCACAACAACGAGCGGCTTGTCCAAAAATAGTCTCCAGCAGGCAGGGTGCAATGGCTTGCACAGCATTCGCCTTGCCATTCGGCGAGCTTGGGGAAGCGCACCGGACGAGAGGGTCATAATGAAGGTCGCAAGGGGAGAGGCGTGATGGAAGAAAACAAGGAGCGGTCCCTGGTAGCTAAGGTGATGGACGGACTGGTGTCGGGTATCGTCGAACAGAAGTACGGTGCGATCCTGCCGCCCCAGGATGTGTTGTCGAAGGAGTTCGATGTCAGTCGAACCGTGATGCGCGAGGCATTGAGCATGTTGCTTGCGCGTCACATGCTGGATGTGCGTCCGAAAACAGGCACGCGTATCCGGCCGATGAGCGACTGGCGGTTGATCGATGAGGACGTAGTGAGCTGGCGCTTTCGAGCAACCCCGGATCATGCGTTCCTGCGCGACGTGATCGAGTTCCGGATGCTGATCGAGCCGCGCGCGGCGGCGCTCGCGGCGGCGCGCGCCACACCCGATGATATAGCGGGCATCCGCGATGCTTTCGACGCGCTTGCCACGTTAAGTGTCGATGAGCCCGAATATCAGGCTGCGGACGTGGCCTTGCATACGCGGATTGTCGCGGCAAGCGGTAACCAGTTCTTCCAGCAGATGACGGCTATCGTGCGCGGGGCATTGGTGACGGTGTATCCGATTGTCGAGGGGATTGCGACTTTGCGGGAAGCGACACTAGTGTCCCAGCGTCATGTGGTCGAGGCGATCGAGGCACACGACGTAACTGCCGCCGAGCGGGCCATGCGCACGCTGATTGATGTCACGGGCGAGGAAGTTGGGCGGGCGTTCTCGCTAGAGCGGCAAGCAGATAGTCCGCCGGTCGGGGCGTCGGCAGGCGTCTGATCGGGTGGCCGGTGTAGGTTCTGGCCTTGATTTATCCGGCGTTTTTGTGGGTGATGCCGGCCCGGAGTTTGCAGGTCACGTTCTACGTGAC
>NZ_JBAUSA010000564.1:0-2997 GCF_049581465.1 Caballeronia sp.
CGCCTACCATGCGTCCGAACACGACGCACAGCGCGGCCGGAAGCACCAGCATCGAGATCATCTGGACGAAGTTCGAGAACGGCGTCGGATTCTCATACGGATGTGCGGAGTTGGCGTTGAAGAAGCCACCGCCGTTCGTGCCGAGCATCTTGATGGCTTCCTGCGAGGCCACCGGGCCCATGCCGATGGTCTGCTTGTCGGCCTTGTTGTCGACCATCACCGCTACGCCCTTGGCGTCCTTGACCGGGTTACCCTGAGCGTCGAGCTTGGGCGTCTGGTACGTGGTCACCTGGACGGTGGAAACATCCTTGTACGTCTCGAAGTTCTGGATCGCGCCCTGGCTGACGAACACCAGTGCGATCACCGTTGCGAGTGGCGCGAGGATGTAGAGCGTGATGCGCGTCAGGTCAACCCAGAAGTTGCCGATCGTGCTTGCGGTATGACGCGCGAAGCCGCGAATCAAGGCAACGACGACCGCGATCCCGGTCGCGGCCGAGAGGAAGTTCTGCACGCTCAAGCCGACCATCTGCGACAGATAGCTGACGGTCGTTTCAGGCGCGTAATCCTGCCAGTTCGTGTTGGTCACGAAACTGATCGCCGTATTGAACGCGGCATCGGGCGTCATCGGACCGAAGCCTTGCGGATTCGACGGCAACCATTGCTGCAGGCGCAGGAATCCGTAGACGACCAGGGCGCCAAGTGCGTTGAAGGCAATCACGGCAAGCGCGTAGTGCTTCCAGCCCATTTCCGTCTTGGCGTCGATGCCCGCGAGCTTGTATAACAGCGTCTCGACCGGCCTGCCGATGCGCCGCACGACTACGGACGTACCGTCGAGCACGGATGTCATATAGCGGCCGAGCGGAATCGCCAACGCGACTAGCACGACCACATACAACCCTAGTTGGAACAGATTATTGGCGTTCATTCCAGGTCCTCCGCACGCAGTAGTGCGTACACGAGGTACACGAAGAGAAGCAAGGTCGAAGCACTAGCGAGCGCTAGCATCCAGGTAGTCATGGACGGCCTCCCGGAGCGCGACGCAGCTTGTCGCAGCCGATTGCGAGAGCCGCGGCCAGTGCCCAGAAGACGATGATGCCGCCGATATATAGCAGGTCCATTGCTTCGATCTCCCCTAGCGGTTTGAGACGTGCTAAAGCGTAGGTGATCGCGCGTAAACGGCTGGCAAAGAGTCGAAAAAAAGATGTAAAAATGGTATAAAAATCGAGGGCTCCCGCCCTTGCGGCTGGGGTGCTATTTTCCGGAGACTTCTCACGCGGCCTGTGCGTCAAGCGCTCGTTTCACTTAAGCCGCGTGTCGCTAGCCACCTTACGCAATAGCCATTTGCGCGTTGGCGTACACGGCCAGTTCGACTCTTAAACGTTCGACTAATTCGACGGGCGCCTCCATGATTGGCATGCGCGTCTCTTTGTCGATCAGGCCCCTGAGCGCCAGCGCAGCTTTAATTGCGGCCGGATTGGGCGCTGAAAACAGAAGTCCAATGACAGGAAGAAGCGCTTCAAAGAGCATTGCCGCTTCGTCGGCCTTCGCAGTCGAAACTCGTTCTTGAACCTCCGCCAATACATCGGCAAAAAGGTGAGCACTCGCCAGGATTCCGCCGGCTCCGCCCGCGTGCAGGCAGTCCAGGAATGCTTCGTCATTGCCGCATAGAACGCTGATCGGCAATTGGCAAAGCGCGCGAAAACGTTCCGGCACACACGCTTTTATGGCGACAATATTTGCGCATTCGATGAGGCGCTCGACCGTTTCCAGCTCGATCGAAACGCCGGTTCGATGTGGCACATCATATATAACGATGGGGCGATCGGTGGCACGTGCGATCTGCTCGAAATGCCATTGGACACCGCGTTGGTCCGGGCAGATGTAAGCCGGCGCGGACACCAGGTACCCCCCAATGTCCCATCGGGCAAGCCGGTGAATCTCGTGAAGCATGTCCTGCGTGTTAAGTCCGCCTACGCCAACCACGACGGTCAAGCGCGTTCCGACGACCTCGAGCAACGCCTGCAAGACAGTCATTCGCTCGATGTGGTCGAGTAACGCGGCTTCGCCGGTCGTCCCTAGAGCGATAAAACCACTGATCTCCTCGCGGAGGTAGTGATCGGCAAGACGCTGAAGCGTGTCGACGTCGACTTGACCGTTGCGAAACGGCGTAACGATTGGCAACCAGATTCCTGAGACCATGACCATCCTCAATGCTTGTGGGTGAACACGCGCGCGCGAATCGTTTCGATAGCGGCTTCGGGTAGCACGCGGTGCAGTGTGCGAATCGTAAAGTCGAGGTCGGTGGCTGCAACATCGAATTCGACGCGGAAGCTGTCATGCTCGCGTGATGCCTGACTGACGTACACGCCAAGCGGCGAAAAGAACAGCCGCCTGATTCTGTCCCGCGACGCCTCGTCCTCGTCGCCTTCGACGATTGCCGACACTACTAGGCGTTCGGACGCTAACGCGGGCCTTGTTCCCGATTTCCTTTGGGCGACGACTTGGGTAAGTGCGGTTATCATTTTGCTAAGGGTTCCATAGGATCTAACGAAATAAAACGCAAATAACGATGGTTCCAGATTCCGCTGCTTCACGGTTTATCATGCCGCGCGAGCGACGTCCGCGTGGCGGAGCTCAAGCCGGCGGGACCAGGCAGCGAGGCGGCGGAAGGCGATCGGGGGCTTGCTTAGAATCGCGCTGTCGTACTGCTTGCCCGCAAACCTGGCGAAGTCGGCGATGCGGAAGCCTTGCCCTCGATAAAAAGCGATCAGATGTGCCGCGGGTTGCGGTGTGTCCAGCGCGAGTTCTGCATAGCCGCGAGCGGCGGCCCAGTGATCGGCGAATGCCAGCATCGACTTCCCGATGCCCCTGCTCTGGTAGGCGGGATCGACGCCGAACTGGCGAACGCTTGCGGTATCGTCGCGCTGATAAAGCGCGCAAGACGAATCGCGATCCTGTGCCTGAAGCGTCATGGTCCCGACCAGGCGAGCGTTGCAC
>NZ_JBAUSA010000565.1:0-2581 GCF_049581465.1 Caballeronia sp.
ATGTCCGGCTCGGTACGAAACCGCCAGTCAGTTCGCGGATTGTCGATGCAATAGAGATAGCCGACAGGAACGTGAATCCAAAGATAGTCGTCCGGGCCGCCAGCCTCGACGAGCAAGACGTTTTTGCTTTTATCGGCACTAAGACGATTCGCGAGCAGACTGCCTGCAGAACCGGCGCCGATGATGATGTAGTCAAATGTCGATGCGCGCATTTTCACCTGCCTGTGGATAGGGACCTCAACAACCGAGTAGCTACGCCGTTAGCACTACCTACCTTATAAGAAACCACCAAACTGTCGGAATCCTTTGCCCTGGACAAAGTAATTGGACCGATCGTCTATTAAAGTCGAAAAAAACGCCAGCGATTGGCGGGGGAGACAAAACCATCCTAGCTAGTGAGCACGGAGAAAAATCCATCGGCAAACACACGAAGTGGCTTAGGTCCCCCGTCAAGCTTTGCCCTCAACACCGCTCCCTCCCAACCAATCCAGAAAAATTCGGCGAGCGCCTTGCAGTTCTTGTTCGCAGGAATCTGTCCAGTTTCGCGCGCTTCCAGCAGACATCGCTCCGTGCGCGCCTGCCAGTCGTCGAATACGTCGCGCAGTTTCTTCCTGTACGTCTGCGGAAGCGCATTCATTTCCTGACCCAGGTTTCCCACAAGGCATCCACGCCGAAACTGGTACCGCTTCATGCCTGCTTCGGCGTCCGCTGTGAAATCTCGGAGACGCTCCAATGGAGTACGCGTGGGATCCGTCAGGATTCGATCGAGCTTACGTGCAAAGTAGGCGGCGTAGATGTCAATGAGCTCTGCCCCGAATGACTCTTTGCTACCGAAATAGTGGTAGAACGAGCCCTTGGGGACATTGACGCTCCGCAGTATTTCGTCGATGCCGGTCGCCGAAAAGCCTTTCTCCGTAAGGGCCGCTACCCCTGCGCGCAGAAGCGTGTCTCGCGTTTCGCTGAAGCCGGCGAGTTCTTTGGGAGGGCGCCCTCGACGGCGCGCAACGATTGAAGTTTCCATTCGATGAATACTAGACCGATCGTCTATTAAAATCAAGCGGCGAACGATTAGCGGCGAAGTTCTCCCGGCCCCTTGCCGGTCCATCGCTTCAAAGCGCGGCGGAAGTTGGCCGCGTCGCTGAAGCCCAGGAGCATGGCGATGTCATCCGTGCTCATGTTCGTCGTCTTCAAATATTCGGTGGCCAGGGAGCATCGCACGTCATCCACGATGGCAACGAAAGACGTTTCCTCTGCCTCAAGGCGTCGCCGAAGCGTGCGGCTTGTCATCTTCAGCGCGTGGGCGACGACTTCCATGCTAGGGAATATGCCCGGGGTGCGCATGAGCACCTGATAGACCTCGCCCGACGCACCGACCGAGGTCTTCGCTTGTCCGATGAGACGGTCGCACGTTTCCTGGAGCAATGCAGCCGAGTGCCTGTGTGCCAGTTGCGGCTTGTGTTCAAGAATCGCGCTGTCATAGATGAGTTCGCATTGCTCCTGTTCGAAATGACAGGGGCAACCGAGGTACTCAGGATAGATGTCAGCGTGAGCCGGCGCGGGGTACGAAAAGCAGGCCTTCATTGGCGGGCAGCTTCGACCCGCAACGTCTTGCAAATGGGTGACGTGCTGAGTGAATTGCTGTTCGATCAAAAACTCCCGCAACTCGCGGGAGGGACTGGAAATGAACGCGTCGGGAAAGGTCCAAACCGCTTTGTCGGGATATTCGGTCCATTCGATAGTCAGGGTGGGCGTCGCTAGCCGGTGGTATTTGACGCCTAGCTTGAAGTAGTCGCGCAGCGAAAGGCACGACATCAGGGCGTATCCATACATGCCGTAGGCTGAGAGGTGCAGTCGCGCGCCTACTTTGAACGGAGTGGCCGGGTCCTTGGACAACGTCATGGCGTTCTTGCACACCGCCGCGTACTGGCGCACCGAAGTCAGCACGGATGGGTCATCAAGGCTATCCGCATCAATGCCACTGCCCCGCAAACTGTCGACTGCAGCAATACCCTGTTCGGCGAGGATTTCGACAAGCGCCGCGATTTTGTATGGCGCGTAGACGCGCTCGTTTAGTAGCGGAAATTTAGACGGCACCGCACCTCCTCAGATTGTCCCGTGATGACTTCTATCTGTCCGAAAAGGACCTTTCGGAGCGAATCCTATCCCACTACTATCGGTATCACAAGAGGCGGCATGTGACCTGACCAGCCCCAAAACGATATTGGAGACAGCATGAGTTATATCGGCTTTAGTTCCGGCTTTACTTCCCCTAGTCGCCCACAGCGCGAGTCGCCGCGTTGCGCTTCGCGCTTACGGTTTCATGCTTGCCCCTTCGCCGGACAAGACTGACTCGAGTCGTTGCGTGCGGAATGAATACCCCGCGGAACACCCCGCACTGCACCCCGCGCAATACCCTATTCACAACGGCAAACAACTGATGCCGCCGACGCGTCCCGGCAGGCATACGAAGGATTGATCAATTGAGCAACGCTAACCGAAAAGTCATTATCTCCTGTGCCATTACGGGCTCGGCTCATGTCCCGTCAATGTCGGAGTACCTGCCGATTACACCGGCTGATAT
>NZ_JBAUSA010000566.1:0-1872 GCF_049581465.1 Caballeronia sp.
GTGCTGCAGGCAGAACCGCCCCCCACCCACACTTTCCGTTAGCAGAACCGCCCAAACCTCCCTCGCGCAGCACCCTTGCGAACCGTAAGGCCTTAAGCCCTTTGTCGCCGGAGGGCGTTGACGTCAAAGCAGCCTCCCGCAAGGCTCCAATCGATTATTCAATTCCAGCGATTAATCTTTTCGCTCCAGGTCCATTTATCCCGCACGCCAGCTTGACTACATTTCGTCCTGTCGCAGCGAGCCTTGCTCTTCCAAAGCCCACTGCCCGCGAAGTCAAACGATCGTACCGATCGCTTCGCACGAATAGACAGGAGCATTACCGTGAAATCAGTCATCGCTAGACTTTCGCTCGTCGCAGCATCCGCACTTGTCGCCACAACCGCGTTCGCGGGCGGCGGCGGTGGCATCGGCCACGCGGGTACTTACGAACCCACATTTACAAGCACCGATGCAGGACCGACTCGCGCTCAAGTGCGCGCCGGAATCGTCGAGGCGTACGACAACGGCACGTTGCCCGCTCTCAATCGCAACACGTATCCGGAGCGCAGCATGGCAGGCGACGCGATTGCAGCCCAGCATGACCAGCGCGCCCACGACGCAGCGGTCGCCGAGCAACGCAATCGTTCAATCGTTGAATATGCAAACGGCTCGGCCACGCGAAGCGGCAAGGCCGCAGTTCAATAATGTAAGGAGTCCATCATGAACGAATCAGCATCTATCGAAGAATTCTCGACGCTGGACGACTGGCTTCTGCCCGCGCCTCAATGGCGTCCGTTTCGCCCCGAAGGCATGCGCGAGCAACGGACGCTGGAGTTCGCGGACGTAGCCGCGAACTGATCGCCTTAAGGTTTTAACCGCAAGCGCCCACTTCACCGCACGCGGTGCAGAAGTCACACCCGTCCTTGCGGATCATCGCGTTGGCGCCGCAAGTCGGGCACTTGCGCCCGGGAATGGGAAGCAGCGCATGCGGGTTGCCCGCATGTGCGTTGGCGGGTTCCAGCGGGGTGATGTCGTCGACCGCGCCATCGGTTGAAGACAACGGCACGTGTGCGCTGACCGCACGTTGTTGCGCGAGTACGCGGGACGGAACCTGGTTGCCCTCGGTATCGAGGAAACCGCGCCGTTGCAGGATCTGCTGGATCGCATAGGCAAGCGCTGCGACTTCCGAATCGTGCCAGCGCGGTGACTTGTGGCCGTCGAGCCGTTGGACGTCGCCAAGCCGCACCTGGCCGCGATCCCACGACACCTTGCGCAAGTCCTGAAGATTACGGGCCACGAAGCCGCCGCGTGCCGCCAGCGATAACGAGCGCATGGTCGCCGTAATCCATTGCTGCGATTCGTCGCGCTGCCCCGTCGGAATGAAGAATTCAATGGGGCGCTCGATCGTCACGTCCGCTCGCCCCAGGCGCCCAGTCACTTCCATGAACGACACCGCCACGTAAAGCGACTTCTTGCCGGCCTGCGTGAGGTACTCGACCTTTTCTATGATCGCTGGCAACTCGCCACGCGGGCGGTGATCGATGGCAATGCGCAATGGATCGAGTTCGACTTCCGCATCGGCGGCATCCGACGGATCGGATGCCGTGGTCGCAGGCATCTCCGCCGTGACCGACAACACCGCGCCAAGCGTTTCGTTCGGACGATACGTGGCGAGTCCCTTCAAGCCACGCCGCCATGCGTCGAAATACAAATCCTTGAAGGCATCGAAGGGATAATCGGCGGGTACGTTCACCGTCTTCGAGATCGACGTATCGACGAACGGTTGCACCGCCGCCATCATCTCCAGGTGATCGTGCGCGGACATGCTCAGCGCGCTCACGAAGTACTCGGGCAACACGCCCACGTCGCCGCCCATCTCCCGATACAAACGGT
>NZ_JBAUSA010000567.1:0-4475 GCF_049581465.1 Caballeronia sp.
GCCGAGAACAGGGGCGGACATCGCGGTCATCGACCAGATGCCGAGGGCCGTTGCCCGCTTGTGCGGCGGAAAGATTGCAATGAGCAACGCCTGGCTGCCTGGAACCATCGGGCCCGACATCGCGCCCTGCAAGATGCGGAACACGATCAGCGACGGCAGACTCCACGCAATACCGCAGAGGAACGACGCGATAGTGAACGCGAGCACCGCCGCGGTGAAGGTCCGGACAACGCCAAAGCGACCCATCAACCAGCCGGTCAGCGGCACAGTGACGCCATTGGCGACAGCGAACGATGTAATAACCCAGGTACCGCTATCGGTGCTCACGCCGAGATTCCCGGCAATAGTCGGAAGCGATACATTGGCGATGGTCGAGTCGAGAACCTGCATAAAGCTGCCGAGTGCAAGCGCAACGGACGTCAGGCCCAATGCAATGCCTGCCAGCGGTGCAAGTTGCCCGCCGCTGCCGGCGCTAGTGCTGGTGCCGCTCATGGTTTGCGCCCCGCATTCTCCGCGATGATTTCGCGGATGCGTTGTTCCAGCTTCGGGCCGCCGTCGAGGCTTGCCACTTCGCCTCCGGCCGGCGGCGCACTGTTAGCCACAAATGGTCCTGACCGATCTGCGGTTTCGACCTCCACGTCGACCGACAAACCCACTCTCAGTGGCGTCTTTTCCAACTCGGCGGGATTAAGTGCAATTCTCACGGGCACCCGTTGAACAATCTTGATCCAGTTACCCGTCGCATTCTGCGGCGGCAACAAAGAGAATGCGTTGCCGCTGCCAGCGCCCAGCCCCGCAACATGACCATGGAATACAACCTTCCCGCCATAGACATCGGTTGTGATAGTAGCGGCCTGCCCCACACGAAGATCCTCAAGCTGAGTCTCGCGAAAATTTGCGTCGACCCATACGCTGTCGAGCGGCACCACCGCCATCAGTGGCGTACCCGCCGCGACCTTTTGACCAAGCTGTACGGTGCGTTGCGCTACCTCACCGGACAAAGGGGCCACGATCTGCATGTAGCTGGCGTCGATAGCCGCCCTTCGTACTTCGGCGATCGCGCCCAGCACTTGCGGGTTCGTTTCGACCGTCGTCCCGGACAACGTGCTGGTGGCCTGCGTTTGCCGCGCCCGCGCCAGATTGAGAGCCGCGCGAGTCGTTGTCACTGCGTCGGCCGCATGACTCAGGTCTTCACCTGAAATTGCGCCCGCTGCCGCTGCCGCCTTGCGCCTTGCGTAATCGTTCTGCGCCTTCGACAGGTCCGCTTCGGCCTGCGCGATTTCAGCGCTCGTCTCGTCTACCTGCGCGGCATTGACGCGAACCGCACGGACTGCCCGCCCAAGGGCAGCCTCGGCCGCATCGAGTTGCACGTTGGCCATGGCCGGGTCGAGTTCAATCAATGGCTGTCCGCGAAGCACGCGCTGTGTGTTATCGGCATGGAGCGCGAGAACCGTACCGGCTTCACGTGCGGTCACTGCCACGATATTGCCACCCACGTAGGCGTCGTCTGTTTCCTCCGAGGGCGGCGCAAACCAGCGCGTGGCCAGATAAGCGATAGCTGCGATACCCACACAGATACCGAACGCGATGAACAGCCGCCGGCGCGTTCGGAGCATGGCGCCGTCACTGGGGCGTTTGAACTCAGGTTTGAGGTTGGGTTGGGCCGTGCCGACCGTCAGCGTTTTTTCAGTCATTGTGATTTGCCTGACGAGGGAGTCGTCGCGGTCGTTGTGTTAGAGATAAATCCGCCACCAAGCGCAGCGATCAGTTGTACGCGCCGGGTCAACCCTTCCGCCTGCAAATTGACCCGTTCCTGTTCCGCTTCAAGAAGACGAAATCCGCTATCAATCGCGTCCAGTCTTGACCCGAGTCCCGTCGAAGTGCGAACGGCATCCAGACGTACGGAGTCGCGCAGCCCTGCCACGATGCGGTCTTGCTGAGCGACGTCGGAATCGTTCGACCGGACTCTGGTTAGTGCATCGGCGGATTCGTGCACGGCCCTAAGAACGGAGTCGTTATAAGTCGCAACTGCTACGTCCAGATCCGCGCTGGCACGGCGATATTGCGCGCGTAGCCTGCCTCCCTCGAAAATCGGCACATGTATTGCTATTCCACCGCCATATGTCGCGGCGCCTGCGCCAAAGAAGTTCCCGAAACCAATCGACGCAAGTCCTGCGAGCGCCCGAAGATCGACGTTCGGCAAGAAATCCGTCCGCGCCACCTTCTCACCCGATACAGCCGCATCGATGCGCGCCTGGCCGGCTAGAAGATCCGGTCTTCGGCCGAGCAAGTCGGCCGGTAGCGTGTCGGGGACCAGAGGCCGTTTATCCAGCGCGAGGGTCGGTGCACTGATCGTCGGATAGAAATCGGCTCCGCGCCCGACTAACGCCGCGAGGGCGTGGATCAACAGATCTCGTTGCTCGGTCGCCCTCAACTCAGCCTGCTGCGCCTCGGCAAGCAAGGTTTCGGCCGTGCGTTGGTCGAACTCGCTGGCCAGCGCGAATCTGGCCTTGCTTCGTATCAATGTCAGGGCGTCCTCACGCGTTTTCACAAAACCATGAGCAACCCGAATCAATTGATACGCCCGCGCCAGCCCAATATAGGTTTGCGCGATACTTGTGGAAATGATCAAGCGGGCTTCGGCGACGTCCAGCCCCGCCGCTTGCGCATCTGAACGCGCCATCGCCACGATCGCTCTCTGCCGTCCAAACAGATCGAGATCCCAATCGAGATTCGATTGAACGGTCGGTATCCATTGCGTGGTGCCGGCGTAGGGGGGTGGGATGATGTAGGCTCCGCTAAAGCGCTGATCAAGCACCTGCCCATCCGCTGACACCTGGGGTAGTTCGGCGGCCCGCTGAGCGCTGACCGTCGCGTCCGCCGCACGCACCCTTGCGAGTGCAGCCTCAAGGTTTGGATTGGTTTTGAGTCCTTCATCGATCAACCGGCCGAGTTGAGGATCGTCAAACGACTCCCACCAGCGCTCACCGATTGCCGCGCCCGGCTGTTCCAGACCCAACTGATCGGCCTGTGACTGTGCAACCTGCTGCGGGACATCAGGGACTGCAATACATGCGCTTAGCAGCAACATGGCCAGCGCCGAAACCGCCATCGTCCTGGACTTCATGCTTTCCTCGATACAGTGATGCCGCGGCGTGCTGCTGACAGCTCCATCGTGCGTAGCAATTTGCTTAGCAAACGCGTCATTTGCTGCACTTCCTCCGTCTCGAAATCGGCTAGCAGTTCATTCCAGCCATCGAGCGCCTTCTGCATGTATTTGGCCTCGCCAGCGGGCGTCAGTATCAGGTGCGCCACGCGCCGGTCGCTTGCGTTAGCGTCTTTGAGCACGTATCCGCTGCCCTCGAGCCCGTCGATCAGACGAGTCGTTGCTCCCGTCGTGAAGTCAATTGATCGAGCGAGTTCGCCGGCGCTCGTCACAACGCCGTCATGCCCGAGTTTCAACGCAATCCACTGGACCGCGTTGAGGTCAGGGTCGACGCAGCGCCCCTGAATTCGCGACTTGAGCAACGTATTGATTTGCCGGAGAAGTTTCCCCGGAGAGTGCTCTCCGGTTACATCGTCGATAGAAAGAACAGCCATGAAACCTGGAACCCCCGTTGATCCATACAAGCGCGGCAGCCGTTCCGCCACATATCTCCATATGAAGATACTAAATATGTAACAAACGATCAAGTGTTTTTCTCCATTTGGAGATTTTTTTGCGTCAGGATGGACATTTGTGAGCGACCTCTGCTAACCGCTCAGGAACACGTCAATTGGCTCCTAGGTGAAAGCACTAGTCAAATGCCCGTTCGCCTTGTCCATCAAGGCGGATAGCGATCTCGGCAAGCTTCCATGTCCTTGGGGCACATTTTCGCGTCCGAAAATGACCTCGCTTTTGCTTTGTCCGCTCCTTACTATCCAGTTGCGCCCGTAAAAGCGCGGGTGCCGGCGCAAGGACCCAACCCGAACGAATCAGCGTTGAAAAGACGGCCAGTCCTGAGTACTCCGTAATGCGGGCCCGGGTATTCCCATCGAAAGCCAACCCGCCGGCGCGCTCGTCCTCAAGGTTAGGCCGCGTCGGTTCTCTTACAGTCCGGACACGCCGGAACCTGGCCTCCATGCGGCACTGGAAACGCGACCACGAACCGCAATGACCGGCGGTGACGCGGCGATGCTTTAGAAGTTGTTGCGAAATTAGACCAAGAATCCAGACCAAGAATCGATTCGAAAAAATAGTCGGAGACAACTGAATGAAAAAAATGCATTTCTTGCTGGCCGGCGCCACTGTGTACATGGCACTCGCTTCCGGTGCCGCATCGGCAGAAACAGTGAAGATCGCGTTCATCGATCCGCTGTCCGGCCTGATGGGTTCATTGGGAACCAACGAACTCAGGAGCTGGCAATACGCTGCCGACGTCGCCAATCAGCAAAACTGGAGCGGCGGACCCAAACTCGAGGTGGTCGGATTCGAC
>NZ_JBAUSA010000568.1:0-3426 GCF_049581465.1 Caballeronia sp.
GTCCTGATGATTTAGAGCGGTGACAATGCTGTCTTCCGCATGATGATGGTCAGGGAACAGCGTTTCGAGCGAGGCATTCATTGGATCGTTCCTGTTTTTCTGGTCAGGTAAAAAAGACCGCCATAGAACGGTGGGCAAAGCCAGCGATTTGTTGTGCGGGGTAAGCACTGCATGAAACAAGTATGTCAGACGTTGCGCAATCGCGTTGCATGGGCGCATGCAAAACACTGTTGCGCAATCCATGGCAACTTTCATTCACGTTCCAGACACCGCCACCGCCACCGCCACCGCCCTCGTCACGCCGGTGCGCCATACAGCCTGCGCAGTTCCAGATTCACCTTGAGCACGTTGATCAGCGGCTCGCCCACCAGACCGCCAAACGGTGCGCTTGCTTGCTGACTCAACAGTGCAGCGATTTCAGTGCGGACCCTGGCCGGGTCACGCTTCGTGTCCTTTGCCCACGCATCCGCCACGCGATCGAGCTGGTAAGTCGCGTTGGCGAGCGTAATGTCCGGGTCGAGTCCCGATCCGGAGGTCGTGACAAAATCGCCGGGCACTTCCTGCAAGGCCACGTCCGGATGATCCTGGCGCCACATATCGGAGAAGATCGACTGGACATCGGCGCCATCCTTCACCGGTTCGATCGCGCTCACGCTCTTGCCGTCAGCGCCAGTGTGCGTCACGCTCGACGGGAACTGTCCAGGATGTTCGGCCGAAAAGTTTTCGAAGAACACCACGGCCAGGTCCGCTGCCTTCGGGCTCGGCGTGGCAGGGTTCGCGGCAATCCATTGCTGGAGCACCGTCGCATGCTGCTTCGCCCAGTCATCGACGTATTTGGCGTGGGACGGATCAGCACTCACCCAGGCCTGGGCAAGTCCGTTGTGAGCGTCTGCCCACTGCGCAACAATATGCGGCTGCCCACCGGCATGATCGGCCTGGAACCAGGTCTCGACATCGGGCGCTACCAGTTGCCCTGCTTGCGGCCCGCTTGCATAGCGTGCAATGGGCCCAATCATCCGGGCAACCCGGTCGCGCAACAGATAGTTAGAGCTGCCAAGGGTGGACGATCCGGACGCCGACGCGTCATACGACACCGCCGACGGACGCGACTGGAAGTACTCGTCTTTGGTGAACGGTTGCGCGATCAGCAACGAACCGACCGGCTTACCGTCCGGGCCGTCGACAATACTGCCGTTCGCCTGGAACGGAAACGCGGTCTGGCCGATGACCCACAGCACCGCCGGATAGACACCGCATACCAGCACGGTGACGAGTCCCAGCAGCCAGACACTCTTCGACAGATGGCGCAGCATGACTTCCTCCTTCTTGCGGGACCTTTACATGTACCGCTATGCGACCAGATGCAAGCCGACCATGGCCAGGTCGATCAGCTTGATCCCGGCGAAAGGCACAATCACGCCTCCCAGTCCCCACACCAGCAGATTTCGCCTCAACAAAGCATCCGCCCCGAGCGCGCGGTATCTGACGCCCTTGAGCGCGATCGGAATCAGCAGCGGAATAATCAGCGCGTTGAAGATCACCGCCGAGAGGATGGCCGAAGTCGGCGAATGCAGGTGCATCACATCCATCGCGCCGAGCCACGGCAGGGTGCCGGCAAACAACGCGGGCACGATTGCGAAGTACTTCGCCACGTCGTTGGCGATCGAGAACGTGGTCAGCGCGACGCGTGTCATCAACAGTTGCTTGCCAATCTCGATCACTTCGATGAGCTTCGTCGGATCGCTATCGAGATCGACCATGTTGCCCGCTTCCTTCGCAGCCTGAGTGCCGGAATTCATCGCGAGCCCGACGTCGGCTTGTGCGAGTGCCGGTGCATCGTTGGTGCCGTCGCCCATCATCGCGACAAGCTTGCCTTCGGCCTGCTCGCGACGCAGGTAGGCGAGTTTCGCTTCGGGTGTCGCCTCGGCGATGAACTCGTTCACGCCGGAGAGCCGCGCGATGGTGGCGGCCGTCAGCGCATTGTCGCCGGTGACCATCACCGTATGGAGGCCCATCTTGCGCAAATGCTGAATGCGTTCGCGAATGCCGGGCTTAAGGATGTCTTCGAGGATCACGACACCCACAATCTCGTTGCCGTTCGCCACGACGAGCGGCGTGGCGCCTTGGGCGCCTGCGTGCTGCAGGATCGGATCGAGTCCGTAGGGCACTTCGCCGCCGTGCTTGCGCACATAGGCAATCACCGCGTCCGGTGCGCCTTTGCGAATCACCCGGCAGTCGGGCATGTCGATCCCGCTCATGCGGCTTTGTGCACTGAACGGGATTATTTTCGCGTCGGGGGCACGCTCGGTCCCGAGGCGTAGGGTACGACCTGTGACGCGACCGACAAAATGCTCTTGCCCTCAGGCGTCTGGTCGCCGAACGATGCCAGCGCCGCAAGGCGTTTAAGCTCGCCTTCGTCGTATGCGCCCACCGGCATGAAACCGGTCGCGCGACGGTTGCCGATCGTGATGGTGCCGGTCTTGTCGAGCACGACCGTGTCGATGTCACCCGCGACTTCGACAGCCTTGCCGCTCTTTGCAATAATGTTCGCGCGCAATGCGCGGTCCATCCCTGCAATGCCGATCGCGGCGAGCAATGCGCCAATGGTCGTCGGGATCAGGCAGACGAGGAGGGCAACGAGCGTGGGCACGTCGGTACCCAGGCTATGGAGAGGCTCGGACAGGCCGAGATAGCTGGTCATGTACTGTTCGGCGTTGAACGCCATCGCCCACAGCGGCACGACGACGATCAGGAAGATCAGCGTGAACGCCGACAGTACCAACGTCAGTGCGATCTTGTTGGGTGTGCGCTGGCGTACTGCACCTTCTACCAGCGCAATCATCCGGTCGAGGAAGGTCTCACCCGGTTCTGCGGACACCCGCACTATGATCTCGTCGGACAGGACGGTTGTGCCGCCGGTTACACCCGACCGGTCTCCGCCCGCATCGCGGATCACGGGCGCTGACTCGCCGGTGATCGCGGATTCATCGACGGAAGCGGTGCCTTCGATGATCTCGCCATCGCTCGGAATAACATCGCCGGCTCCCACGATCACGCGGTCGCCGCGCAGCAACTTGATCGACGACACGGTTTCACGCGAGCCATCCGCACGCAGCCTGTAGGCGACCGTATCGCGTCTTGCGCGGCGCAGTGAATCCGCTTGCGCCTTGCCGCGTTCCTCGGCGATCGCCGTTGCGAAGTTTGCGAACACGACGGTCAGGAAGAGCCACGCGTCGAGCGCAATGAAGTATGTGAGTGGCGCCTGGCTGTGAGCTGCGCCGAGCGCCATCTGCACAATGAAGACAAGCGTCAGCACCGCGCCGATCTCAACGACGAACATCACCGGGTTCTTCCACTGGATATCGGGCCGCAGCGCGACCAGCGACTGTCGCAGCGCGGCCCGTATCAGCGCCGACGCGATCAGCC
>NZ_JBAUSA010000569.1:0-1927 GCF_049581465.1 Caballeronia sp.
TACAGCGGATACCAGCCGACGCCGAACAGCCCGATCACGCAGAAGATCGCGGTCAGCGCGGCGTTTGTCGTGCCGGTCGGCAGCACCAACAGCGACATCGTTGCAGCGACGCAAATGGCCATGGTGAAACCAAGCGAGCGCACCCGGCGGTTCGGCCAAAGACGGTCGCTGGTCCACGCGAGACCGACGCGTCCCAGAATACCCAGCCATTGAGACACTGAGAACAGCAGCGCGGCGGCGACGACCGAATAGTGGAAACGCGCGGCGACGAATGGAATCGCATGCGTCGCAAACGTGTACTGGAAAGTGACCATCACCGCGCCGGCCAGCATCACCGGCCACAATGCCGAATTTCCTGCAACAAGCTTGACAGCCTTCACGAGATTCGGCGGTGCAGCGGCGGGCAAGCCAGGCATGCCCCGCTCATCACGGTGCATAAGGCCGAACAGGATGCCACCGGCGATGCCGATTGCACCCTGCACCGCAAGCGCGGCGCGCCAACTGTACGTTGCCGCGATCAGCGGCAGCGCCATCGCGGCAATCGCGGTTCCGAGCGGCAGGCCAGCCTGTCGCACGCCGGTCGCCATACCGCGTTCACCTATGGCGCGTTTTTGCCGAGCCCGGCGAATTCGAGGCCCGTCAAGGCATGGGACAGGAGCGGCAAGGTGATCTATTGCCGCTCGCTCAATAAGTCTCTTTCACCTGGCTTGCGAGTTGGATGGCTTATTGGTGGAAAATGGCACAAGAAAATCGTAATGCTGATGTATGCGGTGTCGCGCCATCGAGAAGAGATGTCGCAACTGGTTGTGGCGGACTTCATGATTGGTAGTGCATTCCACCGGCATATGCGACGGTTGAACGCGTTGCTGACGCAGCAGCGCACGCAGTTCGTCGAAGCCATTCTCATGCACTTCCCCGCCGGCACGGAAGTGACCCGTCCCGAAGCGGGGCTGCTGGTGTGGGTACGCCTACCCGGCGAGCTGAGCACTGACACGTTGTTCGAAAGCGCGTTGTCCGAAGGCATTCGGATCTGTCCGGGTTCGATCTTCTCAAACACGAACAAGTTCGGCGATTGGCTGCGGCTCAGTTACGGCATGCCGTTCGATGCACGCATCGAATCTGCGCTCAAGACGCTGGCGCGGCTTGCTCGCGAGGCTTAACGCGCGACCGGGTGATCGACTGGACATTTGCCAGCGCCACATTAGCCGAATTAACTTTAGCCGGGATCAACCGGGATCTCAGCGCCACTGTCGGCCGCGGAGCTTCGCCTGGGTCGACGCACGACTCTCACCTTCCCACTGCTTCCGCCGCCGCAGAAGAACTGATCGGCGCCATCGGACTCGAGCCCCGACACCCCTACCCCAGGCGGCATTTCGAGTCTCTCCAGGACCTCTCCCGTTCGAGGATCGATTCGCCTCAACTCGCTCTCGTCACCTTCCCACGTGCCGTGCCAGAGCTCCCGGTCGACCCAGGTGACCCCGGTGACGAAGCGGTTGGACTCGATGGTGCGAAGAATCGCCCCTGTTTGCGGATCGACTTGATGGTTCTTCCGGTCCCGATACTGCCCCACCCAAAGCGTCCCTTCGGCCCAGGCGAGCCCCGAGTCACCGCCGCCGCCGGGCGCCGGGATCGTGGCGAGCACACGGCCCGTCTCTGGATCGATCTTCTGGATGCGATCCTCGGCGATCTGAAACAGGTGCTCGCCGTCGAAGGCCGTTCCTGCATGCGCGGCGACATTGATCGAGCGTTGCGTCTTCCCGCTCGCCGGATCCAGCGCGTTCAGCGTATCTCCGGCAGCAAACCAGACTTGGCTACCGTCGTACGTGACCCCATTCACGCGGTCGACCCCTGGAAAGGGTCCATATTCACGGATGATTTCGGCCGCTGATCGATTCATGGTTTCGTCCTCGTCATTCCGGTTCAAGCT
>NZ_JBAUSA010000570.1:0-7206 GCF_049581465.1 Caballeronia sp.
GGCTGGAACACCGTCAATCTCATCACTTCGCTCGGCTCTTTCCTGTTTGCGCTCGGTGTGCTGATCTTCTTGATCGACCTGGTATGGAGCTACAAGCGAGGCCCCATCGCGGGCGACAATCCATGGGATGCGCCCACGCTTGAGTGGTCGATTTCGTCTCCGCCTCCGCCTTATAACTTCGCGACGGTGCCGTTTGTCGGGAGTCGCCACCCGCTGTGGGAGGACCGGCTTCCCAAGGAACGCGGGGAGCGCATCGGGTCCGTCCTCGATGAGGGCTACATTCTCGATCATGGCCGCGAGGCACTCGGCACGACGGCGCTCGACGGCGAGCCCGACATCATTCTGAAAATGCCCGGCGACTCGTATGCGCCGTTCTTGCTTGGCGTGTTTTCTACTCTTGTGTTTGCAGGCATGCTCTTGCACGCATGGTGGTTCACCGCGGCCATGCTTGCCGCGAGCGCCGCTTCGCTAATCGCCTGGCTTTGGCCCGAACGTGCGCTCATTCAACGCGAGCCGGACCCGGTACGCGATACAGGAGGCGCAATTGGCTGATGCCCTGGACGTATTCGACACAAACCGCGCGCTGCCGATTGGGAGCGCAGGAAAGCGCTCCGGTGGCTGGTGGGGGGTGTGGGCAATGATTGCTACTGAGGGCGCGCTGTTCGGCTATTTGATCTTCTCCTACTTGTACCTCTCGTCCCAATCTGCACAACACTGGCCGCCAGAAGGGATGCCCAAGCTCGCGATTGGCGGCGCAAATACACTGGTTTTACTATCCAGCAGCTTGTTCGTATGGCTTTGCGAGCGATGTGTCCGACGCAAACGACTGCGGCTAGGCGTGGCCTCGATGGCGGTAGGTATCGTGCTCGGGATTGTGTTTGTTGGCATTCAGCTTAAGGAATGGCATGACCATCCCTATGGGCCGACCACGCATTTATACGGCTCGCTGTACTTCACCATTACTGGGTTTCACCTGTTGCATGTGCTGGTCGGGATTGTCATTTTGTTGCTGTTGTTGACGTGGACTGCGCTCGGGTATTTCGACGACAAGCGTTGCGCCGCCCTGACCATCGGCGGTCTGTATTGGCACTTCGTGGATATCGTATGGTTGTTCATCTTCACGACGCTCTACCTGTCGCCCTATGTGCTTTAGGAGAATGCACATGTTTGCGCAATCCGTTGTTCCACCGCCCGGCCCCGTGACGCCCCCACCCAATGGCGTGGCGCGGGAAGCGCGCGGTACCCATCCGGCACCCCACCGCAGTCGCGCCCGAGCGCACTATCTTCTTGCAGGCCTCGTCGCCGCGCCGCTCGCATGGATCGTTCAAATCTGTACGTGTGAAGCGCTCACGTCTCAAGCCTGTTTCCCGATGAGGCAACCGCTGTCCGAAGCGGCGCTTGCTTCGCTGCTGCATCTCATTTCCCTGGTCAGTGGGGTGTGTTTTGTCATTAGCAGCGCGGGCATGGCAGCCGCCTGGGTGAGTTGGCGCGCGACCAGAAGGGAACGGACCGTGGGTGTCGGCGGCATAGCACACGGGTTGCTTGACTCCGGCGAAGGGCGAACACGATTTCTCGCTCTCGTCGGGGTGCTCGGCAGTTCGGTTTTCATGCTCGGACTACTGCTGACGGCGATGGCCGCTTTCGTTGTGTCGCCGTGCGCGAAATGGTGAATCCCATGACTCGACTTCGAGGGCTGGTCGTGTTGTTGGTGGCGCTTGGCCTTGCCGCAGGCGTCGGTGTCGCCGAGAGCGCGCGCAGCCTGCGCTCAGAGAGTGATCGTCAGGTGGCGCCTGACGATGAAGCCACCCTGGTCGCGCGTGGTGAGTACCTTGCGAAGGCTGCAGACTGCGCTGGATGCCACACGGCGCCCAATGGCGGGATCCCGTTCGCAGGCGGTTTGGGGTTGACGTCGCCTTTCGGTACGATCGTCAGCAGCAACATCACACCGGACAAGCAATACGGTATTGGCACGTACAGCTATGACGAGTTTGCGCGCACCTTGCGGGAAGGTGTCGCGCGTGGAGGAAAGCATTTATATCCGGCCATGCCGTACCCCTCGTATTCGAAAATAACCGACGAGGACATGCGCGCGCTTTACGCGTATTTCATTCACGGTGTGCAGCCGGCTCACACGCAACCTGCAGTCACCCGACTGCCATTTCCGTTCAACCAGCGCTGGGTGTTGGCCTTTTGGAATTTTGCTTTCGCGCCGAGCGGTATTTACGTGACGCGGGATCGGCAGGATGCGCAGTGGAATCGAGGCGCTTACCTGGTTCAGTCACTTGGACACTGCGGCGCGTGTCATACGCCGCGTGGGCCCGCGTACGAAGAGCGCGCTTACACGGAAACATCTGGAAGCTATCTGACCGGTGGTGCAAACGACCATTGGTTCGCGCCGAATCTGACGGCTGATGCCGGTTCAGGACTCGGCCGTGTTTCGGCGCAGAATATTGCTTCGTTTCTTAAGGACGGTCACGGCGGGGGCCTGGTGACTTTCGGCAGCATGGTGCAAGTTGTCGAGGACAGCACCCAGTACATGAGCGACGACGACCTGAACGCCATTGCTCATTACCTGAAGAGCTTGCCGGCCCAGCGGCGGCCCGGCGTTTTCGAACCTGACTCAAAAGGCGCTCTACAGAGCGTGGAAGCCCTGCGCACGGGCGCGGTTCAGCGCCCCGGCGCTGGTATTTTCCTGTCTTTCTGCGCCAGATGCCATCAAGCCGACGGCACGGGTCAGCCGTCGAAGTATCCAAAGCTCGCGGGCAATCCGGTTGTTCTTGCACCGGACGCGACTTCTTTGATGCGCCTGTTGGTCGAAGGCGGGAATAGCCCAGACACACAAGGCGGTCCACCGCGCGAGAAAATGCCGGCATTCGCGACCAAGTTGACCAGTGAGGAAATGGCAAGGGTGCTGACATTTGTTCGCAGTACATGGGGCAACAATGCCGCGCCGGTAACGACCCGTCAGGTAATCTCGTTACGCGCGGACATTCACAAGTGAATGCCTCAGTTGTCGTACGTGCCGACCCGGCGCGGCAATTCTTAGGGACGTGGTGGAAGATGACTCCGCCGGCAGACCGCTCCAGCATTGAAAAACGAGAGGAGGAAGCCGTTCTAGCCGCAAGACCTGCCGGCGGGTGAAGCCGTCTAGGGCACGGAGTCGTCCGGCGGTGGCCTAGACGCACCGGTCCCTCCGACGGCCACTGTTTCGCTGTCCGGGCGCGTCGCACAGATTCACCCGTTGAAGACTGTCCATGGCTGGTGCGGTCTGCTCTTCAAGTATCCCTGCTGCCAATTCCATTGGGGATGGACCCGTAGGAACTCGTCGGCATCGAACGGTGCTCCGTTGGCTCGACCGAATATCGCGCTGAGCGACATATTGCGTGCCATCGTGGATGTGGTCACCTTTCCATCCACCGATCCCCCAGGGAAGAAGGGAACGTTCCATACGCCGTTTGGATCGCTGACATACTCCATCGGGTCGATATCGTAATGCGCGCAGATGGTGCGTGATGACGGATTGACCCGCATCAAATAAACATCGAAGGTATCGCTCAGGATCGTCTGCCCCGCGGACGTGTCGATCGCCCCGTCGTACTGACTCAGCAGTTGAGGCCAGCGTGTGCGACGCGCGCCGGTTTGCTGACGTACATCGTTGTAACCGGTGTCTGCACACTCAAGGTTGCGAATGCGCGGGTCGTCGGGAACATTGTCACCGAAGTACCAGCCGTCTGTTTTCTTTGCGAAACTCTGGTACTTCAAGCCTTGCTCATACTTCGCAATCTCGTTGGTTTTGATATCCCCAACGAGCCACATGTTGGCGTATCCGCCATTGTTTCCGGCTTCGAGCAGCGAAATCCATTCGTCGATGTCGGACGCGCGCTGACATGCCTTGCGTGCGCGAATGTACTCCGGGACTTTCTGGATATCGTACCCCGCAAACCCGACGATCGTGGTTTCGGCGACAACCAAGCCAGCGCTCGTCACCCAGAAGTCGGTCATGCTCGCGATCCACCCCGGGCAGGCTTGCATGACCATTCGGCAGCCGTCGTCTGGTTCGACGTCCAGAATCATGTTCATGAACTGGCCATTCCAGAACTCCGTGAAGCTTTGGTGCCCCAGCACGATATCGCCATCGACGGTGGACGATCCAGTTGCGATAAAGGCACTGCAGTGGCTCTTCGCCATCGCTCCCGCGGTTGCGGGTATCGACGAGAAATTTTGCGCGACGGTAGGCCACCAGTAGCCGGTCAGCTCCTCGTAAGCGTTCCAACCGATGATCTCGTTGAGGGTCGCCGGGACACCCGCCTTTGTCAGCCCGGCGGCGATGCCGCGCATTTCCTCGAGGAGATCCGGGGCCACGCGCTCAATGACGGGCCTGTGATATTTGCAAGCCTGATCGACGAAGAATGAATACTCCATCCCCAGCGTCTGAAACGTAAGTGCTTCGTAGACGCGACGCGCTTCCGCATACTCGGCGGCGACTAAATAGCCATGCTGGAAACCACGCTCGAACGGCCCACCCCGAATCTTGAGGTGAAGCCAGCCGTTGATATCGGCACGACTGGCGATAGATAACCACGTGCGCTCCTGTGCGCTCAAAGGTTCAACTTCAGTCCCGTCTGTATCTGAGGTCGACATCGCAGACTCCTAATTTGGGGCGTCGCTTTCGTGAATCCGCCGCCGTCAAGGCGTGGTATTCCAAAGTCTCTATGGACCCCGTCGCTCTCGTGAGTACAGTACGCCACGAAATGGATTTACTCAAACGCCCTGACTTCCCCACGAGTGCTTTAACAATTACCATCCCCAATCCCGCGCCGGGTATATCGTTTCCGGCCGCGCGCTCCAATTCACCGAATGCTCGCTTTTGGACTTCCAAAGAAATGCCTTCGCCGGCGTCAGACACTCGCAGGACCAGCGCGCTGCGAAGGCCTGTCCCGGAGAAGTATTCTTCAGCGACAACCTTCCTCGCGTCACCTATTCCGCAGCGGTACCGATTGCAGCTTCCACGCTGGTATTCCAGATATGCGGGGCTCATGGATATGGCAAAGATAAGGGAAAACGCGGACGAAGACGTATTTCTGATCGCCATAAATTATTTGCGCCACCGGCCTCGTTTGGGAATAGTCCATCTATGCCACGTCTAGCTATTCCACGTCTTGTCCGGCGCTGGCGCCGCGTCGGCGTTTCCCACCATTGCGCCGTCCGCCGCGGCGTCGGCGAGGGTCGGCGCTTCTGCACCGCGAACGAATCCGCACGCACAGACACCACCGGTCGTTCCGGTCGCCCCGTCCGAACAATACGGCGCGCTGTACCGAAACGTGGAACTCGCGCACCTGTTTGCCGATAGCAAGACGTTTGCCGACATGGTCCCGACCGAGCCGCCGCAGGAGATCATGACCGCCTACGACGATGAAAAGCAGCATGCGGACTTCGATCTCGGGCAATTCGTTGGCCGATATTTTGTGCTTCCGGCGCGCGCGACGAAGCACTATGTTTCAGATCCGCAGCAGGACGTCGTGAGTCACATCGATACGCTGTGGAGCGTGTTATGACGTGATCCGGATCCGGCCGCAAGCCGATGGGCCTCGTTGCTGCCGTTGCCTTTCCCTTACGTCGTCCCGGGCGATCGCTTCGATGAAATCTACTATTGGGACTCGTACTTCATCATGCTCGGTCTCGAGCAGAGCGGCAGGCACGATCTGGCCGTCGATGAGCTGAAAGACTTCGCGGCGTTAATCGACCGCTACGGTCACATTCCGAACGGTAACCGCACGTATTATCTGAGCCGCTCGCAGCCACCGTTCTTCGCGCAGATGGTGCGGCTCGTCGCGGAAGGAGACGGCGATCAGGTCTATGTCCGGTATCTGCCCGAGCTGCGGCAGGAATACGCCTATTGGATGGATGGTAGCGACAGGCTTGCACCCGGCCGGGCGTACCGGCACGTCGTGCGCCTCGCGGATGGCACGTTGCTCAACCGCTATTGGGATGATCGCGCGGCGCCGCGCGACGAGTCTTACCGCGAGGATGTTGCAACCGCGGAGCAGACACCGGAGCGCGATGCGGCAGACCTGTGGCGCAACCTTCGCGCAGGCGGCGAAACCGGCTGGGATTTCAGTTCGCGCTGGTTCGCCGACGGCAGAAGCCTTGCTTCGATCGACGTGACCTCGCTGATCGCCGTCGATCTGAATTGCCTGCTCGTCGACCTTGAGCGCGCACTTGCCAAAGCGTATCGGCTGCAAGGCGATGCCATGCATGCGGAGAACTTCGAGCAGCATGCCGCCACGCGCGCCGATGCAATCCGCCGGGTGCTGTGGGATCCGTCGCTGCGCGCGTTCGGCGACTTCGACGTCGTCCACCACACATTGACGCACCGACTGACCGCAGCGACGATCTATCCGCTTTATGCAGGCATTGCCAGCCGCGACCAGGCCCACGCTGTCACAGACGCGGTGCGACGCGGACTCCTGCGACCCGGGGGCATGGCGACGACCCAGGTCGCTACAGGGCAGCAGTGGGACGAACCGAACGGCTGGGCACCGCTTCAGTATCTCGCGGTGGTGGGGCTGCGCCGTTACGGCGAAGCGGACCTCGCGCAGTCCATCGCGACGCGCTGGATCCGGACCAACGTCTCGTATTACCAACGGACCGGGAAGCTGGTCGAAAAATACGACATCGGCGCGGCCACGATCATGGCGGCAAGCGGCGGCGAGTACCCGCTACAGGACGGTTTCGGCTGGACCAACGGCGTTTTGCGTGTGCTGCTGGCGCTTTACCCCGGCGCCGCGGAATCGACACGGCCCATTGACATTCCGGAAGGACCGGCCGGCGTGGCCGCTGCTGCCGCGTCCGCAGCGCCAGCGCATGGGTCGCAGGGTGCGTCGGCGGTTCATCCCTGAAATGGTTTCGACGAACGGCGGCGCGCACTCGGACCGGCTTCAAATGAACATCAGGCGAATATATTGCCGGGCGTAATCGGTAAGTCAGCCTAATCGTCTTTTCGTGCAATCTCTGGTCGTTAGTGTCTACAAACGCTTATCAGGGGCTTAGTTCAACTGGCGGTATCGGCCACGAACGGTCAGATGAGAAGATTTTTCGAAAGGCCGTTTCCGACTCGCCAAGGGACGCATGCCGAAGCCCGTCGAATCCCGGCACCTGCGCGGAGTGCGCAGCGGGGGTGCATCCTAACGCCAGTGCACGCAAATG